>DATBBD010000611.1:0-14979 GCA_036271175.1 Polyangiaceae bacterium
GAGATGCCGCCGCCGATCTGGAAGAAGCCGATGGGCGTCGAGGGCGCGTTTTCCTTGTACCAAGCGATGAGGTTCCCCATCTGCTCGAGGCCGCTCTTCATGACGCTGTAGCTGCCGACTTTGCCCTTGATCACGTTCGACACGAACATGTTGCCGAGCGTCGAGTCTTCCCAGCCCGGAACCCAGAGCGGCAGGTTCTTTTCCGCGGCCGCGACGAGCCACGAATCCTTCGGATCGATTTGGTACTCGGGCTCGAGCACCTTGCTCCGGATCAGCCGATAGAAAAACTCGGGCGGCGTGAGGCGCTCGCCGGCTTTGTCGGCGTTCGACCACAGATCGATGAACTTACGCTCGATCTTCCGCATCGCCTCTTCTTCGGGGATGCAGGTGTCCGTCACGCGATTCAGGTGCTTCTCGAGGAGCTCCTGTTCGTCCTTCGGCCCGAGGTCGCGATAGCGCGGAAGCCGCACGTAGTGGTCGTGCGCGACGAGGTTGAAGATGTCTTCCTCGAGGTTCGCGCCGGTCACCGTCATGGCGTGAATCATGTCTTTGCGGATCATCTCCGCCAGGACGATGCCGAGCTCGGCGGTGCTCATCGCGCCGCCCATGGTCAGCATCATCTTACCGCCGCTCGAAAGATGCTTGCGGTAGCCCTCCGCTGCGTCGACGACGACCGCGGCGTTGAAGTGCCTGAAGTGTTTTTTGATGAACGTCTTGACCGTACTCATGAGTCACACCTAAGGACGCGGCATGGCACGGCTCGCTGCCTGGGTCCAGGCCTCGCGGCCCCTCGCCCAGATCCGTCGTATTTGCCCCCGTCGGCGCGCCCGAAGTCACGAATACGACACACGACGGCTTTTCATGAATTCGCCGGCCCGTCCGATCGCGAATTTCATCAACTTGACATTACTTCAAGTGGCGATACACTGATCGAAAGTGAGCCCCGCACCGGCCATCGCGGCGGTCCGAGGCTACGCCGCCGCCGGGCGAATCGTCTTTGCCGGTCACGCGCTGCAGCGAATGCGACAGCGCAACGTAACGTAACGTAACGTTCCGCGACATTCGATGTGCTTTGACGAGCGCAAATTCGTGCGAGGCAGTTGAGTCGAAGTGGAAAGTGACGGGGCCCGACGTCGATGGCGAGAACCTGACGTGCATCGTCGCGATTGAAGACGGAGTCGTGGTCGTGACGGCATTTTGAGGGAACGTACGATGAAACGATGCAGCAAGTGCGAAAGTGCGGAACTCGTGGCGGGTGAGCAACCCTTCGTGCTCGACGTAGGCGAACGGAGCTTCGAGGGCCCCGTCGAGGGCTGGCGGTGCAACACGTGCGGCGAGCAATACTACGACGGCCCGAGCCTCGAATCGTTCGAGCAGGTTGCCGCCGCGTGGCTCGCTCAGCACGGCGTTCGCACGCCGGAAGAGCTCAAGTTCATGCGCAAGGCCGCTGGCGTTCGCGCGGCGGATCTCGCGGAGTGGCTCGGCGTGACGCCTGAGACGGTATCGCACTGGGAAACCGGCAAGCACCCGCCCGACATCGCGAGCCGAACGACCATCGCGGCGATCGTGCTCGACGCGCTGCAGGGGGAAACGACGACTCGAGATCGCCTCAAAGCCCAGGGAACGCCCGATAGCGCGCGCAAGGTCCGACTGAAGGCGAAAGCGGCGTAGCGCATCGCGCGCGAAAAATACGGCGAGGCAAATTGCAAAAGCCTACGGAGTACTGCTAGTCAGCGCCCCATGGCACGGCTCGCTGCCTGGGTCCAGGCCTCGCGGCCCCTCGCCCAGATCCCCATCTTCGCGTCGCTCCTCTACGGGGAGGCGCTCGCGTGGGCGACGCGCGGCGCGTTTCAGTGGAAACAGGTCGGTTGGACGGCGCTTTTCGGGTTGTTCGCGGGCCTGCTCGTCGTGTTCGCGAACGACGCGGTCGACGTCGCGACCGACGTCACCAATACGACACACAACCGATTTTCCGGCAGCTCGCGCGTCGTGCCCGAACGGCGCATCCCGCCCGCGACCTTGGCCGGCGCGTCCATCGTTGCGTTTTTCGGCATGGCCGCGACCAGCGTGCACTTCGTCTTCATCGATCGCCGCGCGTGGATGGTCGTCCTCGCCGCGATCGCCGCGCACCTGTTCTGGATCTACAGCTTCCCGCCGTTCCGGCTCTCGTATCGCGGCCACGGCGAATTTCTGCAGGGCGCCGGCATGGGTCTGCTCTTGCCGATGGTCGGCTATTACGCCCAGGCCGCGACGCTCGAAGGCTTGCGTCCGATCACGCTCTTGCCCGCGTTCGTGCTCGGCTACGCCGCCAATGTGACCATCGGACTTGCCGATACTCCCGCCGACCAGCGTGCGCAGAAGCGCACGTTCTCGGTTCGTCGCGGCGAATTCTCGGCGCGACGCGCATCGCTGGTGCTCATCGTCGCGGCGGCGCTCGCGACGCCGCTCGCCGTTCCCGGTTCGGGTTTTAGGGCGTACTTTCTTCCGGTGCTCGTCGCAGGCCTAGTCGTGACTCGAAACGCGCGCCTCGTCGGTCGCGCCGACGCGGACGAACGCGCGCTCTGCACGCACTTCATGCTCGGCAACCTCGCCGCGATCGTCGGCCTGTTCGTCGCCTGGTCGCTCGCGTCGTTCGCGAGCTGAGCCGGTGCATTTCGCGAACGGAGTTCGCCGCGCGACGCGCGCGCCGAACCCGCGACGTCATCGCCGAACCTGGCGCCCCCACCAATAAATCGAACCCGTGTCGGCCACGACGGCGCGGTCGGCTTTTTTTCGACGCGAATCGCTTTTTTCGTAACCGCCCCGTTTTCCCGCTGATTTCGCGTGCATTCCCATGAACTCCGACGCGCCTTCGAGCTCATGCGAACGCGTCGTGCAGACGAACGCGAGCGACGCTTGGACATCCGTGTTCGCCGGAGCACTCGCGCTGAGCTACTCTTCCGCCATGCGCACGAGGTTGGCTTGGTGGGTGTCGCTGATCGTCCTCGCGGGATGTTCGAGCGACGGGGGAACCGATTCGACGCGCACGGAGCCCGACACGACGACACCGATCGACGGCGATTCGGGATCCATAGTCATCGCTTCGGCGTGCGCGCCCTCGATTCCGAAAAAGTGTCCGAGCGACGCGCCGATGTACACCGCCGACGTGCTGCCGATCCTCGAAGCGAGGTGCACCACGTGCCACAACACCAAGGACGGACCGTGGCCCCTCACCGACTACCAAGAGGTCGTCGATTGGCGATCACAGGTTCTCGGCGACCTCGCCGGTTGCACGATGCCTCCGGCCGACGCGGGAGTGACATTGTCGTCCGACGAACGTGAGACGCTCATCACGTGGCTGGTCTGCGGCGCGAAACACGACTGACCCGGTGTGAGTCGGAGTGGCCCGAGGTGTCCTCACGAAGAGGGCCAAACCGTCCCGCGCGATACAAATCGTCACGGTAACTTACGAGCGGGTCCGAGGTCGACTGGGGAGGCGACCTCGGCACTCTCTTTTGGGCGAAACAAAACCCAATCGTCCCCTGGCGCGCTCGACTGAGTTCGTTAGGGTTGAAATATGTCCATCCGGTCGTGGGCGGGGGGGAACGCCGGTCGCATCGTGAAGCGTCGACTGGCGCAGCTCGCGGCGTGCGCCGGCGTGGTTTCGATGGGCTGCAACGGGAGCTCGTCAGAGGGCACGCTCGGCGATGGGGGTGTACCCGCCGCAACCGATGGCGCACCGTCGAGCAGCGGCGGAGCGTCGAGCGGCGGCGCGCGGAACGGAACCGGCACGGGAGCAACGACGAGTAGCGGCGGTGCGAGCGGCTCGTCGAGCGGCTCGTCGAGCGGCGGAGCAGGCGGAAGTGCGCCCGCCAGCGGCGGCGCTTCGACGGGAACCGGGGGCTCGACGGCGAGCTCCGGGGGACGGACGAACGCGAGCGACGCGGGCGACGGCGGAGCCGAAGGCGGCATCACGGGACCGGCCACCGTGCGCATCGTCGGGCGCACCCACGGCGATCCGTCGTCGCCGTCGTTCGAATGGTCGGGCGTGAGCATTCAAGCTCGCTTCAAGGGCACCTCGGTCACGATGGACGTGAACGGCGGCAACAACAACTACTTCGAGGTCGTGGTCGACGGACAGATCCAACCGTTGATCGCCGGCAGCTCGGGCCGAAAAATGGTGCCGGTCGTCGCCGGGCTCACCAGCGCCGAGCACGACCTCACGATCTGGCGTCGCACCGAAGCCGACAACTACACGCCGACCCAGTTCTACGGGCTCGACATCGGCGGCGGCGCGTTGCTCGCGCCGGCCGTCCCTTCGCACAAAGTCGAGGTCATCGGCGACTCGATCACCTGCGGCTACGGCGACGAAGGCAACGGCCCCAATTGCAGCTTCAGTTTCGACACCGAAAACAGCTACCTCGCGTACGGCTCCGTCGCGGCGCGTGAGCTCGACGCGGATTTGTACACCGAGTGCTGGTCCGGCAAGGGCATGTACCGGAACGGGGACGGCAGCACCGATCAAACCTTGCCGGCGCTCTACCCGCTCTCGATTCCGACCGACACCTCGACGACTTGGGATTTTTCGTGGAAGCCCGACGCGGTAGTCGTCGACCTCGGCACCAACGATTTCGCGACGGGCGACCCGGGACAACCTTACGTCAACGCGTACGAGTCGTTCGTGACGAACCTACGCGGCCATTACCCGAACGCCTACATCTTCGTCGTCATCGGCCCGATGCTCACGGGCGATTCACTCACCGAAGCGCAGACGTACCTCGACCAGGTCGTGAAGGCGCGCCACGACGCCGGCGACCCGCGCATTCAGCAAATCTCCGTCGACCCGCAAGACTCCGCGAACGGACTCGGTTGCGACTATCACCCCACGGTGAAGACCCATTCGATCATGGGCAAGGCCCTCGCCGCCGCGATGAAAGGGCCGCTCGGGTGGTGAGCGAGGCGGGCTGGAAGACGCGGGGCGGTAATCACTCGCGCCGGTCAACGCCTCAGCTGCCCTCTTTTTCGAGCACCTGGTGCACCGCGTCCGGCAAGAGCCCGTACGTCTCGGTGATCGCGACGAGCTGGGCGTTCTGGGGAAGCTCGGTCAAGAATGAGCGCGCATAGGGCGTCCCGACCAGGCCGCGGACGCGGCGGAGCAGACGGGGAACCGCTTGCTCGGCGGCGCGGCGCGCGTCGTCTTCACGGTTCGCCTCCTTCAAGCAATCGTGCAGGACGAGGTACACGACGGCTTCGTTGAGGAGGCTCGGCGCGCCGCCTTCGAGGAGCTTCGCGGCTTCGGTCGCGAGCTCGAGGGCGCGCTCTTTCGCGCCCATGCGTCGCTCGGCGAGCGCCCACATGCCGAGGGCCACCGGAAGCACGTCGCGATTGCCCGTCGCGCGATAACTCGACGCGGACATCGAGAGCAATTGCCGCGCGCGGTCCATCGCGCCGATCGCGTCCGAGCGCAACAGCTCGGCGCCGCGATAAAACAGCATTCCGAGGTTCGAGCGATCCGGTGCGGTCCAGACGCCACTCGCGGCCGCGTCGGCGTCGGCGCGCACCTCGCCGAGCACGGATTCCAGCTTTCGATCGTTGCCGAACGTCGCGGCCCAACCGAGCAAGTTCATCTGCGCGTGCCGTACCGCGCCGAAGCTGCCGATCGCGTCGGCGAGCTCGAGCCCGCGGTCCAGCGAAACGCGAGCTTCTTGCCGCGCACCGATGGTCGTCAGCGCAAAACCGAGGTTACAAGTGAGCGTCGCTTCGCGCTCTCGCAGGCCGGCGCTCCTCGCCGCGGCGACCGCCGAACGCCGCGCTTCGAGCGCCGCCGAGAGCTCGCCGCGCGTCTGGCGGACGATCGCGAGCGTCTGCCAGCCGTCGACCGCCGCGGAGCGGGCATTTTCGCGATCGGCGAGAAGCAACAGCCGATTCGCTTCGGTCTCCGCCTCTTCGAATTGTCCGGCGAAGGCGAGCCGCGCGGCGAGGGCCGCCGAGCACCGCGCTTCTTCGTCGCGCATGCCGAGCTCCGCCGCTTCGTCCCGGGTGCCGGCGAGCCGCTCGGAGACGTCTTCGCCCACACCGCGAGCGTCTTCGTAACGCGCGCGCGCGCCGCGTGCGCGGACGCCCGTCGCTTCGTCGTAAACGTTCTCTTCGAGCGCGGCGATCGCCGTCTCGCGATCGCTCGCGCGCGGGTCGAGCCGGCTCCACGCCTCGTCGAGATAGCTCGCGCGCTGAAACCCGGTGACCTTGTCGTCGGCGAACGCGAGTGCGCGCTCGGCCATGACCAGCGCGTCGCGGAGCGCCGCGGTCGCGAGCGCCCGTTGCGCGGCGCGGGCCCAGTGAAACGCCGCTTTTTGCTGCTGATTGCCGAGGTCGTAGTGCCCGGCGATCACCGCCGCGTCTTCGCCCATCGACGCAAGCCAATCGGCGGCAAGGGCGTGGAGCTTCTGCCGTTCGAGCTCGCCGAGCGACGCGTAGACCACGTCGCGGAAGAACGCGTGCTTGAAGAGCCACTCGCGCGAACCGGAAAATCGCGACGCGCTCTGTTCGACCAGGATCTCCGCGGCCGCCAGATCGCGGAGTCGCTCTTCGGAGTCGACCATCCCGAGCGCTTCGAGCCCAGAGTCCCAGCAGGTGATCCCGAAGACGCTGAGGCGGCCGATGGCGTCGCGGGCCTCGACGTCGAGCGAATCGAGGCTGGCCTGAATGACGGCTTCGATCGTCGGCGCGTGCTCGGTGTTGCCGCCGGCAGCGGCCAGGCGCGACAGCTCTTCCGCGAAGAGCGGCAGACCCGACGCTTGCTCGGCGATGCGGTCGAGCACGCTGTCGGTCGCGGTCTCGCCGAGAAACGACATCGCGATCTGGCGCGTCGCCTTTTTCGAAATGGGACGGAGCTCGAGCCGCACGTGGTCGCGCCCCATGAAGCGGCCGGCGTGGTCGCCCCAGAAGCTCGGACGCATGATCGCGAGGACCAGGAGCGGCCGTCCGGTGGCTCGACCAATGAGGTGGTCGATCCAACCGACCGACTCGGGGTCCGCCCACTGGAGATCTTCGACGATGATCGCCGTCGGTTCGCGCCCGACCACCTGAAGCACCAGATCGGTCATCGCGAGCCAGAGCAAATCGCGCATGCCGGCGAGCGCGACGCCGTCGGGAAGCGCCTGATCGGCGAGCAATCGCGCCATGATTTCGCGATTCGTCGAGGTCACCTCGCTCCGCGTCTCGGGGCCGAGCTGCTCGACGATCGCCGCCTCGGCTTCGCGGACCGTCGCGCCTTTGGGCAAATTGATGAGCGCGCGAACCACGTCGGTCGCGGCGCCGAGCGCCTGGCTCTTGCCGTACGCCTCACTGCGCTGGAGCACGACGCGCGGCGCATCGGCGCGCGCGGAGAAACGCCCGAGCACTTCGCGCCGGAGCCGGCTCTTGCCGATACCCGGCGGCCCCGCGATGGTGACGACGATCGGCGTGCGATCGCCGAGCGCACGCTCGAAGCCGCTCAGCACCTGCGCGAGCTCCGCTTCGCGTCCGACGAACGGCGCGCCGCCGATGCGGTCGCCGCGAAAGCCCCGAAGCGGTTCGCCGACGATCGTCGAGCCGTCGTCGCGCGAACGAAATTCGTAGCGGCCGCGGCCGAGCTCGCTCGTCGTCACGTCGGCGAGCACCGCGCCCGCCGCCGCGTCGCGCGACAAGGCCGACGCGCGGTCGACGACCTCGCCGATGGGTTGCACCTCGCCGGTCTGCGACGTGAGGTTCACCCGCGCGCGCCCGCTGCCGATCCCGACGCGCGCGCCGCCTCGCGCGAGGCGCCGTCCGAGATCGAGCGCGACGGCGGCCTCCGTGCCCACGGCGAACCGCGCGCCCAAGTGCGCCACGATGGAGTCGTTGCCGAGCGGCACCGCGTCGGCGCCGCGTTGCCTCAGCATTTCGAGCGCCCGATCGCGCGCCGAACCGCTCGAGAACCCGATCGCGACGATCGACGTGACGAGCCGCGACGCGCTCGAACCGAGCCGATTCGACATCAGCGGCTCGCGAGAGTCGATCTGCATGTCGCCACCGGCTTGCCGGAGCAGCATCGAGAGCGTCTCTGCGACTTCCTGCGCGGAGCCCGGCCGCTCCATCACGTCGCCGGAGAGCATGCGATGCACGAGATTGTCGAGTAAGGGGGGCACGTTGCGCCGCAATTCGCGGAGGCGTGGGGGCGCGGTCGTCACCAGACGAGCGAGCGTCGCGATCGCGGTGGGCCCGACGTGAGGCGGACGCCCCGCGACGAGCTCGAAGAGCGTCGCGCCGAGCGAGTAGATGTCGCAGCGCGCATCGATCGGCGCGTCACCGCGCGCTTGCTCGGGCGCCATGTACGCGGGCGTCCCGACGACGTCGCCGCCACGAGTGACGCGGATGTCGTCGGACATGGCGACACCGAAGTCGACGAGCTTCGGCGTGACGTCGAGATACTCCGCCGGCTCGCGCATTTCCGAGCACAGGAAAATGTTGCTCGGCTTGACGTCGCGATGAACGATCCCCGCGTCGTGTGCGGCCTCCAGCGCGTTCGCGACGAAGATGGCGAGCTCGATGCACTGGGGGAACGTGAGCGGCTTGCGGCGGTGTCGAACCGCGAGATCCTCGCCCTCGAGCCACTCCATCGCGAGATACGGCTGGCCCGTCTCTTCGAACACGCCGGACGCGACGACGCGCACGATGCCCGGGTGGTCGAGCGTCTGGAGTACCTCGCCCTCGCGGGTGAGGCGCGCCTCCTCTTTGGGGGCCACGCCGACCTCGGTGCCGACGATCTTCAACGCGACGGGCTGACCGGATTGCTCGTCGATCGCGCGATAGACGACCCCAGCGCCACCGCGACCCACTTCGCGCTCGATCCGGAACCGCGCTCCTAGCGTTCGGCCTGGTGCCTCTGAAAACACGGGAACAAGGGAGGGTAGCCCTCCCCTCATCCCGCGTCGACCTCGCGCGCGTCCCGCCTTTTAACGGCGAAACCCGCTCAGCCTCCGCACGAACCCATCAATCGCGCCGGCTCGCTCGATCGCCTCCGTTTCGGATGAGGTCTCCCGCGTGTTATCTGGCGTCCGATGAGCCGGCTTTCGATGTGGGGCCGCCCGAAGTCGAAGCGCGCGACCCGGGACGACTTCGTCGTGCGGAGAATCGATCGACGGCCCGACATCGTGCTCTTTTTGACCGACGAGCAGCGCCACGACGAGGTCGGGTTCGCGAGCGGCGGCTTCTACGAAACGCCGGAGCTCGATCGGTTGGCGGCACGCGGCGTCGCGTTCGAAACCGCCTACAGCGGCTCCACGGTGTGCGTGCCGTCGCGCGGTTGTCTCCTGACTGGACTCTTACACCACCGCTTGCCGACCCAGGGTAACGGGCTCGCGCTCCGCGAAGGGTTCTGGACGGTGGCGCGTGCGCTCAAGGCCGTCGGATACGAAACGGCACTGATCGGGAAAATGCATTTCTCGCCGATGTACGCCGATCACGGGTTCGACACGATGAAGCTCGCCGAACATCTCGTCCCGTTCAGCGGCTACGACCCCGGCGAGATCGATGACTACCACCGGTTTCTGATGTGGCAGGGCCTCGCCGATCATTCGGCGACGCACTTTTTCGGACCCGGACTCGAGCGAGAGTCCGACGCGTTCGACGCGAGCTACTTCGCGGTTCCCTTCCCTTACGACAAGTCGTTCCACGCGATCGGCTGGACCGCCCAGACGGCGCGCGAGGTGATCCGTGCACGCAAGAACGGAGCGCCGCTCTTTCTGGTGGTCTCGTTCACGCGGCCGCACGCGCCGTACGATCCCGCCGAACCGTACGCGTCGATGTACGACCCGAAGGACGCGCGGATCCCCGCGGACGGCATCGACGCGAACGCGGCTCTGCCCGAGCGCGTCCGACAAGCCCTATTGCCGGATGCCGCGCAGATGTTCAACGCTTTCCCCGCGTCGAGCCTCGACGAAGGCGTCTATCGGCGCGTGCTCACGTACGTGCGCGCGCTGGTTCGTCAAATCGACGACGCGATGGGCGAGGTGCTGCGCGAGCTCGACCCCGCTCGCACGGTGACGTTCTTCACGTCCGATCACGGCACCTACGGCGGTCATCGCGGGCTCCTCGGCAAGGTCCCCTGGATCCCGTTCGACGATCTGGCCCGCGTGCCGTTCGTGTGCGCGGCGCCCGGCGCGATGGCGGGACGGCGCGAACGCGCGCCGATCCAGAGCTTCGACTTCGCGCTCACCTGTCTCGACTACGCGGGCATCGAGCCCCCCGAGAACACCTTCGACGCCGTCAGCTTGCGCCCCTTCGTTCAGGGTTACCCTGCTCCTCCCGATCGCACCGTGCTCTCGGCGGCGAGCGTCGGGTGGCCGATGGCGCGACGAGGCGCACTCAAGTTGATTCGCATCCCCGACAAGGGTCGGCTCGCGTTCGACCTCGACCGCGATCCGGGCGAGACGAAGAACGTCGCGGACGACGCCGACTACCGCGAGCGCGTCGCGGCGCTCGGGGCCATGCTCGACGCCTCGGAAAAGCGTCCCATGCCCGCGGCGCTCGACAAAGCGTGATATGGCGTGTCCGTGGGCCTCAGGGCGCTATTCGGTGCAAAGGACGAAGCGCCGTCGTTCACGGTGAACACGGCCGGCGACAAGCCGGACATCGTCATTTTTCTGACCGACGAGCAGCGCCACGACGAAGTCGGCTACACGAGCGCCGGGTACTACGAGACGCCGGTGCTCGACGCGCTCGCCGCTCGCGGAACGATCTTCGAGAACGCGTATAGCGGCTCGACGGTGTGCGTCCCCTCGCGCGGCTCGCTGCTCACCGGGCTTTTGCACCACCGCGTTCCGACGCAGGTGAACGGGATGGCGCTCGAGGAGGGTTTTTTCACGGTGGCGCACGCGCTCCGGAGCGCCGGCTATTTCACGGCGCTCGTCGGCAAAATGCATTTTTTCCCGATGTATGCGCGTCACGGCTTCGACGTCATGAAGCTCGCGGAAAATCTCGTCCCGTTCAGCGGCTACGAACGCGGCGAGGTCGACGACTACCACCGCTTTCTCCTCTGGCAGGGCCGTAGTGACGCCGCAGCGACGCACATGTTCGGCCCCAACGACGCCGCGCTCGCCGCCGCGTTCACCGCCAACTACTCGGCCGTTCCGTTTCCCTACGACCGCTCCCTGCATCCCATCGGATGGATGGAGAAGACGGCGCTCGACGTCATTCGAGAACGCCCGGCGAGGCAGCCGCTCTTTCTCATCGTGTCGTATCCGCGACCGCACGCGCCGTACGACCCGGCCGAGCCGTACGCGTCGATGTACGAGCCAAAGGACGCGCGCATTCCCGAAGACGGCTACGGCGTGAACGAAACGCTCCCCGACGATTTTCGGCAATCATTCGACCGCGCCGATCGACAACGCCACACCGTCCAACCCGTGTCGCGGATCCCGAAAGACGTGCTTCGCCGGGTACTCAGCTACGCCCGCGGACTGATCCGTCACATCGACGACTCGATGGGCGCCATCCTCGGCGCGCTCGACCAGGACGAGACCGTCACGTTCTTCACGTCCGACCACGGCACGTACAGCGGCCATCGCGGTCTCATCGGCAAGGTGCCCTGGCTTCCGTTCGACGATCTCGCAAAAGTGGCGCTCGCGTGCCGAACGCCCGACGGAAGACCCGGCGCGCGCGTCTCCGCGCCGGTTCAGTCGTTCGACGTCGCGATGACGTGCCTCGACTATGCCGGCATCACGCCGCCGCGCGGCGTCTTCGACGGCGTGAGCCTCAGACCGACGCTTCGCGGCGAGCGCGCCCCCGACGATCGCGCCGTGTTCTCGTGCACGAGCATGGGGTGGCCCATGATCCGAAAAGGATCGCTGAAGCTCGTTCGCCGCTCGGGTACCGGTGCCGAGACGCTCTTCGACCTCGAGCGCGATCCCGGCGAAACCCGGAGTTTTCTGGACGACCCGGCGAACGCGCGGGCGGCGGGCGAGCTCCGCGCCTTGCTCGATCAGGCGCTCGCGAAAAAAATGCCGGCTCTGCCGCGATACGTCGAAAAGCACGCCGCTCGCCGTCGGGTGTAAGTTAGGGGCGGTGCTCGAGCGCGTCGCGCTACATCAAACCCGTTTTCGAATTCCCGGCATCACCCCGGACGCGCGCGGCGTGGTGCTCGGCACGCGCGGGCTCGTTCTCTTCGCGTCGCTCGATCGGCTTGCCACTTTTTTGGCGGCGTACTCGGCCGGCCACGGGCTCGCGACGCTCGCGCCCACGTTCCGCATTCACGTCCTGCGCTCGCCGCTCAACGTCAGCGAAATTGCGTTGTCGTTCGACGCGCACTCGAGCGATCGCATGGACTCCATCGCCGACGCAGCGAAGCTCGCCGGGGGCCTCCTCTTCACCGGTACCGCGCGACACTTCGTCGAGTACCGGAGCGCGGCCGCGCCGTTCGGCTGGGACGCCGCCGATCTCGCCGCCGAGCCCGCGGCGCTCGTGCTCTACCACTCGACGTTCGAGCAACCCTACGCCGTCGAACGCGAAGTGGACGTGCGACGCTTCGTGCTGCGGCTCGAGCCGCGCCCGGACCCGGCGCCCCGACGCGGACCCGCGCGGCTTTTGCTCGCCGAACCCGGCGTCGGACCCGCGCTCCTCCGCACCCTGGTCCGTTCGTCGGTCGACGCGCGCGTCGCGGTGCTCGATTTTCCGATGTCGAGCGACGTCGCGCCCGAGCCCGATCGGAAATGGCTCTTCGAGGTTCCCGAGCTCCCGGAGCGGATGCGCCTGTTCCGCTCGTCACTCCCGGGGATCGCGAGCTTCGTCCCCATCGCACCGCGCGCCGCCGTCGAAGAAGGGTTTTCGCATCCGCTGACGCTCGAGTCCTTTCCGTTCTTCGGCGCCGATGCTCCCCTCGTGCTGTTCTGGGGGCGGCGTACGCCGCTAGAAATTGCTCCGGGGTTTTCGTTCACCGACGTACGCGCGCTCGTTCGAATCACCGTCGGCAACGAGCGGCCGCGAACCGCGACGCCGGCGCCGGTTCCCGAACCCCTTCGCGCGACGCTTCGACTGGTGTCGTCCGGCCGCGCGAACGGCCGGCCCACGGCGGCGTTCATCCCGACGAGCGAGCTCTCGTTGCTCCGGCAACTCGCGTACGTCCTCGATCGCACGACGCTCACCACGACGCGGATCTTCTTCGCGTCCGACGGTGCCTATCTCGTCGCCGAGCGACCGCTGACGTCGATTCCCCTCGGGCGCTGGTTCGAGGGGTGCGCGCCGTCGATATTCGTCCCCTTCGGCATGGATCTCGTCCCGCGTGTCTCTCCCGGCATGCTGGCCAACGCGCTCGGCGCGGAAGCGAACAGTGTGACGTTCTTTTTTCCGGAAGGCCGCGTGGTGTCGCTCGACCGCGCGCGCACCGTGACCCTGGACGCTGCGCTCGTGGAAGGCGTGTCGTGGGCTTCGGTCCCGGGGCGTGATTTCGACGTCGAGGTCCCGCTCTGGCCGAGCGTACGGCTCGAACCCCTCGGCCTTCGTCCGTTGTCTCGAGCCCGCGAAAAGGCCTCGTCGTGACGGAGCGCGCGTCGTGAACGCGAACGCAACCCTCGTCGCGAGCGTCGTCGAGCGCGTCGTCACGCCCCTCGTCGTCGGCGGCCCGTTGCGACCGGTGAAACCCATCGGCGAAGCGCGTGCGTTGGACGCCAGCGTCGAACGCGATGCGGTCGCAACCGCGGAACTCGACGTCGCTCGCGCCGACTCAGCTCGCCGCCTGGCACCCGTCAACGGGCTCGCGCCGCTCGGTCGCAGCGAATGGCTCCTGGCTTGTGCGCTCAACGACCTCTTGCAGGTGCACAATGCGAGCCTCGACGACGGCGCCGCCGCGCGCCTGCTCTCGCTCGCCGATCGCACGCTGTCCCACGCCGGGCCGCCGAGCACCGCGCTCGACGCGCTCGTTCGATTCGCGACGTTTCGAAGGCTCCCCGAGCTCGTTCGCGACGACACCGACGTCATTTCGGCGGCGTCGACGCGCACCTTTCGCGGCGGGGTTCCGCCGCGCCGGCTCGTCGTGATGCCGGAGCTCCGCGGCGTCCGCGTCGCGACTCGGAGGGTGCCGCTCGGTCGTTTCGCCGACGATCACGACGGGAAGGGACCCTGGCTCCAGGTGCTCGGCCGGCTCCTTGCGGCCACCCCACTGGTCGATCTGCTCTCGGCGGCACGAGCCGCGCCACGGTTCGTGTGGTCCGGAGCGGCGGTGGCGATGATCGCCGTGGCGCCCGCGCGGTCGCTCATGCTTCGAGCAGCTCGCGGCGCTTCCGATGTCGGCGCGACGCTCGAGGCTCTGAGATCGGCGGCGGAGAACGTCCCAGGACCGGTGAAGAGCGAGCTCATTCTTCCGTTCATCGACGACGTGGCGACTCTCTCTGCGTGAACTCGTGCGCGCAGCCGCGGCGTCGGTCGCCTGCTGGACCCGTGGGTTCAGCGACCGCGCAAGCTGCGCGCGGGCCGCGTCGAACGGCGGCGGCGCGATTCGGTCGGCGACGCCGAAGGCGGAAGCGGCGGGACGAACACCGATCCGAATCCGACGGAGTGGAGATCCATCGCCGTCACGGCCGGCCCGGTGGCGACGTCCGCGGCGCGCGACAAGAGCGAGCCAAGCTCGAGATCGTTCCCCGGCCATTCGTGCTCGAGCAGCAGCGCGAGCGCCGCGGCCTGAATGCCGAGCGGCTTTCCCTGTCCCCGCACGCCGGCGGCAGCGAGCCGATCGAGCACCAGGCCGCGCAAGTCTTCCGCGCGAGCGGCGAGCGGCGGCAACGACACGCTCGTGTCGCCGAGACGCGTCGTGAGCGCGCGCGAAAGGCGCCCCGCCTCGGAGAGGAGCGACGTCGGATAGCGAAGCGACACGACGAGGCTCGCCGGGGGCACGTTGGAGGGGCCGCCCGGAGTGATTCGGCGACCGATGGAGAGCGCGATCTGATCTTGCACCGGGAGCGGAAGCGCCGCGGCGTCGAGAATGACGAGCGT
>DATBBD010000612.1:0-1908 GCA_036271175.1 Polyangiaceae bacterium
TCGTCTCCGCGCGGCTCAAGGTCTCGACGTCGTGCACCGACGAACGGATCCGCTCGAGCGCGACGCCTTGAAGCAACGCCAAGAGCCCGGGTTCGGGTTTCTCTTCGAAGCGCGCCGACAGATCCCACCGTACCGCGAGGATGGCGGCGCCCCCGAACCCGCGGCGTGCGCGTGCAACGGCGTTATCGAGACGAAAATGCAGCGCCTGGATCCCGACCGTCGGCGCGGGTTGATCGGTGCGCTCGACGCGCCGCTCGCGTGAGGCGCGCGCCATGGCGTGACGCATCGCGCGGTCTAGATCCGACGGCGAAATTTCTCCCGCGACGAGCACTTCGGCGACGCCGCGCGCGAGCGTCTTCGCTTCGAAGGTCGGATCGGCGCGGCGTGTAAGCACGATGACCGGGCGGGCTCCGCGGCGGGCGACGGCCTGTGACAGACTCGCGCCGCGGCCGCCGCCGAAGAGCGCGTCGATGACGTAGATGTCGTGCTCGTCGCGCTCGAGCGCCACCTTCGCCGCGTCGTAGCTGCTCTGGAAATCGACGCGATGCGCCGCGCCGAAGAGCTCGGAGAGCCCCTCTTCCGGTGAGTCACAGCAGCACAGCACCCGGATCACGCGCGCCGAGCATACCTCAGTGTTGCAAAAATCTTCGCCTTCGCTTGCGCTAGCAGCGGGGCGCCGGGCGCCTTAGGTATGGACCATGGAGCATCGTGGACGCGTGTGGGCGTTCCTGGGAGCGTGGGCCGCTTTGGCCTGCGGAGGGCCAGCCGCGGAGGGGTCGAACGCGCCGCTGCGATCACCGACCACGGACTACCCGTCGCCGCCGGCGCAAACCTCGTCGAACGGCGAGGTCGTTGGGGCAGATCGGGTGCCACCCGGCGACAAACTGCAGACATCGCCGAGTGTAGGCTCGAGTGGCGTTTCGCCAGCTGCCCCCACCGCGCCGCCCGAAACCGCGAACGGTACCCCTACCAGCCCCTGCGCCCAGATCGGGCTCGAGGACGCGTCGGGAAAATCCGACTGCAAGAAGACGACGCGAGTCCCGGTAACAGCTCCGGCTCATTGACGCGGTAGTCACCCGACGCCGTTCCGTGTACGTTTTACGAGGAGTCGCCGCGACGCCGAGGATCGCATCCATGGCGCGAATCTTGATTATCGAAGACGAGCCCGCAGTCGGACGGGCGCTCTCTCGGCTGCTCCAGCGAGAGGGATACGCCTGCGATCTCGCCCGGACGCACGCGGATTCGCTGTCGTTCACCGGCAACTACGATTGCGGCGTGTTCGACATCGAGCTGCCCGACAGCGACGGCGTCGAGCTGGCCGCGAAGTTGCAATCCCGCGGCATCGTCAAGGGCGTCGTATTCTTTTCGGGCCTGAGCGACGGCAAGAGCGAAGCGCGCGCGCGCGAATGCGGCGTCTACGTGCACAAGAGCGAAGGCATCGCGCGGCTCCGGTTCGCGATCGCCGCTTTGCTCGACGAGTAGTCGATCGGCGACGCGCTCAATGCGCGTGGAGCACGACGTCTTTCGCGCTCGCACCGACGAGCGTGCCGCACATCGTCTTGCAGAGGATGTCCTTCGGCTTGCACTCGCATTTCCCGCGCTTCT
Source organism: Polyangiaceae bacterium (assembly GCA_036271175.1). GTDB lineage: Bacteria > Myxococcota_A > Polyangia > Polyangiales > Polyangiaceae > DASZVB01. Next base: position 1,606 of record DATBBD010000612.1, read on the forward strand.
TCTCGGCGAGCTTCTCCTTCATTTCCTTCGTCGAGAAGCGCGCGTACCCCTCGACGGTCGAGAATTTCATCTTCGCTTTGATCTGCTTCGGGGTGCGCGGATCGTTCGGTTCGCCGTCGGGATTCGCGCAGCAGCGAAAGCTCAGGTAGTAGTAATAGAAGCCTTCGTCGTGCGTGTAGATCTTCGGGCGACAGGCGTTGCGGACGCCCTTGTACCAGGGGCCGCCGGTGTTCACGCTCGAGAATTTGCCGCGAAAATCCGCGCTGTACGTCTCGCTCGACACCACGTCGTCGGTGTTGCCCG
>DATBBD010000613.1:0-6701 GCA_036271175.1 Polyangiaceae bacterium
ACGCGCTCACCGGGCACCAGGCCTACCCCGCGCGAGATTTCAGCCGCCTGCCGGATCTCTGGAAGGTGAAGCCGGCGAGGCCGTCGAGCTTCGGGCACGACATTCCGTCGGCCCTCGACGCGCTCGTCCTCTCGCTCATCAACGTCGAGTCGGCGAGCCGCCCGCGGTCCGCGTCGGAGGTGATGCAACGTCTCGCCGTGCTCGCCGGACTCGACGAGGTCGAACCGGTCGGTGTCTCGCAGGCGTACCTCTCGACGCCGATGATGGTCGGTCGCGACGACGCCATGGCGCTCGCGAAGAAGGAAATGGACGTCGCCTTCGGCGGTCGCAGCCGCTGCTTCGTCGTCGACGGCGACAGCGGGGTCGGGCGATCGCGGTTTCTCGATGCGTGCGCTCTCGCCGCGAAGACGACGGGCGCCGTCGTGTTGCGACTCGAGGCGGCTTCGGCGCGTACCACCGGGTTCGCGGCGGCGGAGAGCGTCGTCGATCAACTCGCCGAAGCGTTCCCCATCGAGGCGAACGACGAAGTGAGCGGCGCGCGCCTCGACCAACTCATCGACCCTGCGCTGTCGCGGTTCGAGGTTCAGACGGGGATCACGCGTTACCTCTTGGCGCTCGGCGAGACGATGCCGATTGCGATCGCGGTCGACGACTTTCAGGCGCTCGACGAGCCGTCCGCGGCCCTCCTTGCGAGCCTCGCGAGTCAAGCGACGCGACAGCGTTTGCTGATCATGGCGACCGTCGACGCGTCGGCGCCGGTTCTTGCCCCAGCACCGCTCGACGTGCTGCGCGAGCGCGCCGCGCGAATCGCACTCGGGGCGCTCGAACGCGCGGACGCGGACGCTCTGTTCGTCTCGTTGTTCGGCGACGTGCCCAACGTCGGGCTCGTCGCAAACGGCATTTACGCGGTCGCCAAGGGTAATCCGCGCGAGTGCATGGATCTCGCGCAGTACCTCGTCGACAGGGGAGCCATTCGATACGAGCGCGGCACTTGGACGTTGCCGCAATACCTCGGGGCGGCCGATCTACCGACCAGCGCCGAAGGGGCGCTCCGGGAGCGCTTGAAGGGAATCTCGCTCGAAGCGCGCCGGCTCGCCGAGACGCACGCGCTCGCGACGGACAAGACGCTCACGCGGGCGCAATACGGTCTCTTCACGGACGCCGACCCCGGTGCCGTCGATCGCGCGATCACCGAGCTCTTGTCGCAACAGGTGATCGTGAGCGACGGAAACGTCTACTCCATCGCGCACGGCGGCTGGGTCGGGGCACTTACCGAGGCGCTGTCGCCGGACGAGCGCGCGGCACGGCACCGCGTCATCGCCGCGTCGTACCCCGGCGACCGAGACTTCGCGTCGGTCCGTCACTTGCTCGAAGGCGGCCTCGAGATCGAGGGGCTCGAGCGGCTCGTGGCGATCTTTTCGGAGCGAATTGGAATGGACTTCGCTCTCGGTCAGACCACGGATCCCAGCGCGCTCGCGCCGGTGTTCGCCCGCGCGCTCGACGTCTCGCTCCGTCACGGGCGAAGCCTTCGCGAACAGCACGAGGTGCGGCGGTGGCTCACGTCGCTGAGCATCTTCGCGGACGACGACTATTTCTTCCGGGCGGCGCCCGATTGGCTCGCGCGCATCGAAGTCGACTCGGGATTTTCCGACTGGAAGAGCCTCGAGCACGTGGAAGAACCCGTCGAACGGCTTTCAGCAGCGATGCAAATCGCGTTCGCGCGCTACGCGGCGACGCCCGAGCACGAGCGGGTGTATCGGCCGGACGAGGCGATCCGGTGGCTTGCCCTGTACGTCGCAGTAGCCATCGCGATCGGCGCGCGAACCCAAAACGCGCGTTTGCTCCTCACGCTGCACGACTATCTGGTGCCTTTCGAGAACATCACTCCGGTGATCCGCGCGGTGAGCGAGAACGCCATCGCGACGTGCGACGTCGTAGTGCACGGGAGGCTCGAGCAAGCTCGCGACCGATGGAAGGACATCTACGAACGAATGGGCGCGCTCGGCGAAAGCGCGATCGAGGGCGTCGACACGGTTCGTCGCGCCGTCGCGTACGGTCTCGGCTCCATCGAATCGCGCCTCGGGCTGGTGTCGACCAACGCCTGGGCGGACGTGCTCGATCGTGACCCATTGCAGAAGGTGAACGCTCTTTACCTCCGAAAGATCCTGAGCCTTCATCAAGGCGACTGGGACGGCGCCGAGCGATTTCGCCGGCAAGCGGAGAGCCTCGCCCTCGAGACGCCGCGCCAGATGTTCACGACATCGCCGATCTTCGAGCTTCAAGCTCATTGCCACGCCGAGGATCTGATCGGATTGAAACAGGTTCTCGATCGGCTTGAACCGCTGGCTGCGCGCTACGAGGGCTATCGCGCGTACCGCGAGATGGGTGAGGGGTTCTATCAGAAGATCCGCGGAGACCTGCCCCTCGCCATCGAGGCTTTTTCGCGGGCGATCGCACTCAGCGCACCCGATCCGGCGTTCCCCTGGCGAACCGTTCCGGCGTGGCCGCGCTCGGTCGCCGGGCTGGTCGAGACGTTGATTGCGCTCGATCGCAGCGAAGAGGCGCGTGAGGCAGCTACCCTGGCGCTCGGCGAGTGTCGAAAGCGCGGTATCGGCGTCCTGTCGCACGACATTTCGCGGGCGCTCGCCCTCGCGGAGGCGAAGCTCGGAGAGTACGACGCCGCGGCGAATCGGCTGCAGACCGTCATCGAGGAACAGCTCCGGCTCGGCGTGAGCGGTCTCAGTCTCGGCGCGTCGTACGAAGCGCGCGCGCGCATCGCGATCCTGGCCGTCGACGAAACCGCGGTCGACGAATATGCGCGCCTCACGGCAAACGAGTACAGAAAGGGTCGCGGCTCGCCCCTCGGCGCGCGGTACGAACGCCTCATGGACGACGTTGCCAGCGCGGTTTCCGGCGAGTTGCCCGATTTGGCGGACTATGGCTCGACCGGGTTCGACTCGACGCGCGTCGACGGGCGAGCTTCCGCCATGCTCGCCGTCGCCGACTCGTTGCGCGGGGTCGACGACCGAGCGATCCGGGCTTCGCGGCTTCTCGGCCTCCTTTGCGATGGGCGAGGCGCGACCGCCGGGTACCTTTACGTCGCGAAAGCGAAAGGTCTCGAGCTGGTTGCTTCGCGCGCCGACCTCGATCCGCCGGACGGCCTGGCCCAGTTCGTCACTGCGTCAGTCGACGCCGCTGTCCGAGACTCGACGCCATGGCGTTTCGGTGCACGCGCCGAGCAATCGTGGACCGAGATCCAGGGCATCGGCTTTTGTCCACTCATGCTGGTCGACAACACGACGGCGACGCCGCTGATCGCGGGGATCGCCGTGCTGGTCGACCGTCATCATCGTGCGCGTCCGTTTGGTGAGTCGTTGCTCACATCGGCGATCGGCGCGGCCCTCCTGAAAAGTGGGGATGCGAGTGGTCTCAGGTTCGCCTAGAGTTCCCGGCGATGACAGAGGTCCGGTGCCGCGAGCGTCCGACGTACGCGACGAGCCTGCTGCTTCCGTTCGCGGAGCTTCTCGAGGGCTACGACGAAATTCCGGAATTACTCGAAGAAATGCTGGAGAACGCGGGGGACCGCGTCCTTGTCGAGGTAGCCCATGCCGCGTTGGACATGGCCGTCGACTTCACCCGCGATCCCGATCTGGGGTTGCGCGCGGCTCGTCGCTTGGTGCTTGGCGACGTCGGAGCCGTCGACTACGTCGTGCGCTCGGCGCCGACCGTGCGCGAAGCGCTGGAAGATGCGGCGCGTTACATCCGCCTCATCAACGAGGTGCTCGAGGTTCGGCTGGAGATCGAAGGGTCCACGGCGTTCGTCCACCTCGAAAATAGCGTCGTGCTTCCCCGCGCTGCCGCGGACTTCGAAGTCGGGGGGTTCTTCTGCAACCACATCGCGGAGTGGATCGCGGGAGCGCCGACCGAGGCGACCGTCTGGTTCACCCATCGCGCGCCCGACGACCTCACCGAATACCAGCGCACGTTTCCCTCGGTGACGCTGCGTTTCAGCGCGCCGGGCTTCGGTTTCAGCTTCCCGCGCGCGGTGCTCGACCAGCCGGTACCGGGCGCGGACGCGAATTTGCGCGCCGTCATCGTGCCCTACGCCGAAGAGACCCTCGGGAAATTGGCGGTCGTTCAGAGCGTCACCGCCGATGTTCGCGCGATCATCGTCGAGACGCTGGAGCTCGGCGGCCCCGACATCGCTTCGGTCGCGCAGCAGCTCGGCATGAGCGTGCGAACGCTCGCGCGCCGGCTCGAAGGCGAGGGGACGACCTTTCGTGATCTCGCCGACGACGCGCGCCGAAAGTTGGCCCTCGACTACGTAGGGAGTCGCGATCTCGATCTTTCGGCGATCGCGTATCGTCTCGGGTTCTCGCACACGGCGGCCTTCCATCGGGCGTTCCGGCGTTGGACGGGGCGGACGCCGCTCGCTTATCGGCGTTCCGCCGGCCGATGAACGGCTCCGCGGAGCCGCCGGAGCACCGTTTCCGACGGAAGCTTTGCGTCCCGCGAGAGCCGCGCTAACGAGGGCGGGTGTGGCAATCATTCCGTCCAGGAATCGAGATCCGGCGCCTCTTCGGTGATGGGACGAGCGGACCGGCAGCGGCGCTCCTCAAGTACGCGCCATCGACGTCGCTCAGCCGGCATTCCCACCCCGGTTATGAATTGATTTTCGTGCTGCGGGGATCGCAGCGCGACGAGCGGGGTCGCTACGGAAGGGGGAGCCTCCGGATCAACGCGCCGGGCTCGACGCACTCCGTTACGACCGATGAAGGCTGCGTCGTCTTCGTCGTCTGGCAACGGCCGGTCGCGTTCGTCGCCCCCGAATCGTGAGTGCGCGCGGCTTGCCCTCCGGGGCGGTAGGTGCGCGCCATCGATCCAGCGTGGGCGTCCAAATGCGCGGGCGCTGGAAGCGTCGCGGAGGTCGGAGGTTCAGCTACAATGTGCTCGTGGCGTCGATCCAGCCCTCGGACTCCCAACCGAGTCTCCTCTCGCCGTCCTATTCGATGCGGTTGGTCCGCCCCTTCGTGAAAGTGGCGGCAGCGACGGGCGCGTTTCCCGAGCAATTATTCGCCTACTTCGCGACGCTCGACAGCGAAGCCCGTGTGCCGGCCGAGGTGGCGCATCAAGCGCTCGAGCTCGCGGTCGCGATCACGGGCGACGAGGCGTTCGGCCTGAAGGCAGCTCGCGAATACATCGCCGGAGATTGCGGCGCGATCGATTACGCGGTGGGTTCGGCGCCGACGGTCATCGACGCGCTAGGCGTCGTGGGGAAATACATTCGCCTCGCGAACGACGTGCTCCAGGTGCGCGTGGAAATGGAGGGCGGGCGCGTCCAGGTCCGTCTCGAGAACGACATCCCGCTCTCGCGCCCGTCCGTCGATTTCCAGCTCGGTGCCATCTATCGCGGGCTCGCCGGCTTGTGGAAGTCGGAAGCGCTGTCGGGGTTCGAGGTCTGTATCGCGTCTCCCTCGCCGGCGTACTCGTCGGAATACGCGCTCACCTTCGGGGCGGCGCCGGTTCGCTTCGAAGCGTCGTTCTCGGGGTTCGCCTTCGACCAAGCGAGCCTGACTCGCCCGCTTCGCGGAGGTGACGCGAAGCTCCACGAGGTGATTCGCCGTCACGCGGACACCCTACTCGAGCGCATGTTGCACCCGGAGCGCCTGACCGAACGCGTCCGCGACGTCATCGCGAACGAGTTCGTCGGTGGCGGCCCGAGTGTCGCGCGCGTCGCGGACTTGCTCCACCTGAGCGAGCGCACGCTCGAGCGAAAGCTCGAGCGCGAGGGCACGACATTCACGTCGCTCTTCGATGAGTTTCGACAACGGCTCGCGTTTCATCACGTCGGCGAGCGGAACCTGGACTTCGCCGAGATCGCGGAGATCCTCGGTTTCTCCCAGCAGAGCGCGTTTCATCGCGCATTCAAGCGCTGGACCGGCCAGACGCCCCTTCACTATCGAAGAGCGCACGCCCCGGCGGTGCTCAGGGGGCGCGTGCGCGAGTCGACGCTGGGTGCGTCGCGGTATCAGGGGCGTCCCGAGTCGGCCTGAGCGTCGGCGTCTCCCGCGTCCGTGCTGGGTGTACCGCCGTCGCCGGACGTTCCGGCGAACGCCGCGTCGTAGACCTTCCGCCAGAAGGCGCACTCGGGCTTCCGGAAATCCATCAACGTCTCCCAACCCGCGTCGAGCTGGAGTCGTTCGTCGTCGTCGGTCGCCGTCGGCGCAAAGGCCGGCCACGTCGCGGGAGCACCGGTGCCGTTCGGGTTACCGGTCTTGGCGAACGTAGCCCAGTACTGGTTCATCGCGTCGCTGACGGCCTGACTCGACGCATCCGGCATCCACGGGTCGCCGAAGACATGACCGATCTCCGAAGCGTGCGAGACGAGGAGAACCGTCGGCGCGATCGCCCAGGGGATGTTGAAGTTGTACATGAACACGTCGAGCCCGGCCTTTGCCGCGCGTCGAGCGGTGTCGTGGGTGCCGCACACGAGTCCGGAATCTCCGACGACCCGGGCGAGCGCGCTGCCGTAGTTTCCACCGAAGTTCGACACCGGGTAGAGCGCCGCGACGTCGGCGGCGAGCTTGCCGAAGCGTTGCTGGAGCGCCGTCTGATAGTCGGCCGCGGTGCTCACGGTCAGACCGAGGACGAAGAGCGTCCCTTCGTCGTTGTTGCTTCCGAGGAGGTAGGGAACCTTCGCG
>DATBBD010000614.1:0-3720 GCA_036271175.1 Polyangiaceae bacterium
TGAACACCCGGCGCTTCCTCGCGTCGAAGCCGGGTCTGGCAACGCGTCCACGACGCTACGCAAAGCTTGCGTACGTCGCGCTCAACGTTCGCGAAAATGCAACGGAACATCATGAAATTGCAGCGAATAATTCGCTCCTGAACTCACCTCGTCTCGGCGTGTCTCTTGCACACCCGGTTTGAAAGGAACCCACATGGGGCGCCTTTCGTTCCAGAGCGAGCAAATCGCTTTGAGATCGGAACGGCGTTCAGGGGGCTCCGCGACTGAGCACGCGGGCTACGGACCGTCACGAAAGCGGAGTACCCTGGGAGGTTCGAGAGGATGAGTCAGGACCCGAATCAAAAGGCCGGCGCGGGCCGAGCCGGTTCGTTGCCGGGCAAGCCCAGCGTGCCGCGGCCTTCCGTCGAGCCGATCACCGGGCTGAAGCTCGTGACCGTACGGCCGCCGGCAGACTCGATCGACCAAAGCGCGCCGAGCTCGGAGCTCGGTCCGCCGGTGTCGCGCGTCGATTCGCTCATCGGGTTCACGATCGACAACCGCTACAAGGTGGAAGCGATCCTCGGTGAGGGCGGCATGGGCATCGTGTATCGATGCCGCCACAAGATCATCGACAAGAAAGTCGCGATGAAGGTGCTGCGCGCCGATCTCGCGCGCGACCACGAACTCACCGAGCGCTTTCTCCTCGAAGCGAAGTCCGCGTCGCAAATCGGGCACGAGCACATCATCGACATCAGCGACTTCGGTCAGCTGCCCGACGGCGCGACGTACTTCGTCATGGAGTACCTCGACGGCACGCCGCTCACCGGCATCGTCGACAATGACCATCCGGTGCCCGTTCCGCGGCTGCTCCACATCGCGCGGCAGCTCGCCGAAGGCCTCGCCGCGGCCCACGAAGCCGGGATCGTCCATCGCGACCTCAAGCCCGACAACATTTTCCTCGTCAACCGCGGCAACGAGAAAGACTTCGTCAAAATTCTCGACTTCGGGATCGCGAAGGTCTCGACGAGCGCTTCCGGAGCCCTCACGCGCGCCGGCTCCGTCTTCGGAACGCCGCACTACATGTCGCCCGAGCAGGCCGCGGGCGCGCCGGTCGATCATCGCGGCGACATCTACTCGTTCGGCGTCATTCTCTACGAGCTCTCGTGCGGCAAGGTCCCGTTCGACGCCGACAACTTCATGGGGATTCTGACGCAGCACATGTACAAGGCGCCGGTTCCGATCCGCGCGCTCGTGCCTGCGCCCCAGGACGTCCCGCCCGGGCTCGAAGCGGTGATCCTCAAGTGCCTGTCGAAGCGGCCCGAGCAGCGTTACGGCTCGATGCGCGAGCTCATGGACGAGATCGACAAGCTGCGGAGCGGGCTCGTGCCCGCTGCCGTCTCGGAAATGATGGCTCGGTCGGGCGGCTTCAACGTCCCGGCAGATTTTTTCAAGATGCAGGGGCGCATGCCGGCGCCGATGCCCGCGTCGCCGATGTTCGCGCCGAAGAGCCGCTGGCCGCTCTTCGCCGGCGCGGCGGGGGTCGCCGTGGCGCTCGCGCTCGTCGTCGCGATCTTCACCCACGCGAGTCCGAGCCCCGCGTCGCCGCCCGTTGCGCTGCCGCCCGCGCCGCTGCCGATCGCACCGGTGGCCGTTGCAGCGCCGGCGGCGACGGCGAATCCCCCCGCGACGACTCCGGTCGCCATGGACGTCGAGCCGGACGACGCCGAGGTTTTTCGCGACGGAACGAGCCTCGGGACGAGCCCGGTCATCGTCGAGGTGCCCAACGGCAAATCCGTCGACGTCGAGGTGCGTCGCGACGGCTACGCGACGCAACGGATCACCCTCGACGGCACCCAGCAGAAGCTCAAGGTCCGTCTCGAGAAAGTGCCTGGCGCGACGCCGGTCGCTCACCCCCACGTCGCGGGTCACGCGCCGGCTCACCCCGCCGTCGCCACGCACGCCGCGACGCCCGATACGCCGTCCCGGCCGGCTTCGAAGCCCGCCATCGGCGGCAGCGAAATCGTCAATCCCTGGGGACATTGACGTCGAATCCGTCTCCGGCGCGCTTTGGCGTCGGCGGGGGTGACGCTGTAAGAACGTCGAGTGGAAGCGCGCCTCGTCCGAGACACCATTCCGGATTCCGTGGTCGAGCTCGCGCGGCGGCTCGGCGATCGCGGTCATCGGGCGTGGGTCGTCGGCGGATCGCTCCGCGATCTCTTGCTCGCGGAGGCGCGCGGCGGCGCGCCGGTCTCCCCGGGAAGCGACTGGGATATCGCGACCGATGCTCGCCCTGAAGACGTGATGCGCGTCTTTCCGCGCGTCATTCCGACGGGCATCAAGCACGGCACGGTGACCGTGTTGATGGGGAGCGGGTCGTACGAAGTGACGACGCTTCGCGGCGAGGCGACGTATTCGGACGGGCGCCGTCCCGACGCGGTTCATTTCGTCGACGACATCGACGCGGACCTCGCGCGGCGCGACTTCACGATCAACGCGATGGCGTACGACCTCGCGAGCGATCGGCTCATCGATCCGTTCGGCGGCATGGCCGATATCGCGGCGCGAGTCTTGCGCGCCGTCGGCGACCCGGCCGAGCGCTTCGCCGAAGACGGGCTTCGGGTGCTCCGCGCGGCGAGGTTCGTCGCGACGCTCGACGTCGCGCTCGACCCCGCGACGGAGCGCGCGATAGGGCCATCGCTCGCGAGCTACCGTAAGGTGAGCGCCGAGCGGATCCGCGACGAATGGACGAAAGCGATGAAGGCCGAGCGCCCCAGTCGCGCCTTCGACGTGATGAAGGACCACGGGCTCCTCGCCATCACCGCACCCGAGCTCCTCGAATCGGTCGGGTGCGAACAGAATCGTCACCACGCTTACGACGTGTGGGGGCACGCCATGCATTGCCTCGACGGGTGCCCGATGGACGCCGGCCTCCGGATCGCCGGGCTGCTTCACGACATCGGCAAGCCGCGCTCGCGGGAATGGAGCGACAAGACGAACGACTTTACGTTCTACGAGCACGAGCGCATCGGCGCCGAGATGGCGCACTCGCTCCTCGATCGGCTCCGCTTCTCGAACGACGAACGCGCTCGGATCACCGCGCTCGTTCGCCATCATCTGGTTTGTTACGACTCGTCGTGGACCGACGCTGCCGTTCGACGCTGGCTTCGGCGTGTCGGCCCCCAGCTCGCACCGGAGCTCTACGCGCTCAATCGCGCCGACGTGCTCGCCAAAGGGCGCGACGCGACCGCCGATCTCGAGCGGCTCCGCGAGCTCGAGGAGCACGTCGCGAAAGTCGTCCGTGACGGCGCGGCGCTCACGGTGCGCGCGCTCGCGATCGACGGGCACGATCTCGCGAAGATGGGGTTACGCCCCGGCCCGATATTCGGCGAAATCTTCCGGATCCTCCTCGACGAGGTCGTCGAGGATCCGTCCCTGAACGACCGTGACCGCCTCCTCGCGCGGGCTAGGGAAATCGCCGAGCGTCGCGACTGACGCAACTACGCCGGCGCGAGGTCCGACGGGGCCCACATGACCCTCGGAATGCCCAAGCTCGCGCCGTCCGACGATCTCTTCGAGAATGTCGCGCAGGGCTGCGCGGAGGTTCACCGCCGCCTCGGTCCCGGCTTCTCGAAAAACACTTACGAAGAAGCGTTGGGCTACGAGCTCACGCTCCGGCGCCTCCGTTTTCAGCGACGGATCGCGCGCCCGCTCTTCTACCGGGGCGTGCGCCTATCATCGACG
>DATBBD010000615.1:0-22177 GCA_036271175.1 Polyangiaceae bacterium
TCACTTCACGTGGCTCGAGCGAAGAGCGGTCCAAGGACGGATTCATGAACCCTTCGAACGTGTTCCGAATTCCGGACGGGCCCGGGAACGCGATTGCCGCGACGCCCGACGACGTTGCGCTGCGGCAGTCACTTACCCTCACATGAAGCAAATTTCATCTGAGATTTTGGGTTGGGGGCACCCTCGTCGGCGCGTCTCGGCGATGCGGGGACGCGGGCGTCACGCCGAACGGCGACGACGCAAACGAAGGACGAACCGAGCACCCGGCGGACCGAACCCGCTGTCGAACTCGACGTTGCCGCCGAACCGGTTCGCGATCTGTCGGGCAATGGAGAGTCCGAGGCCCGCGCCTTGATCGATCTCTCCGCGCTCACGAGCGCCGCGAAAGAACGGTTCGAAGATGTGCGCGCGATCGGCGGCCGGAACGCCGGGACCCACGTCTTCGACGGCGATCGCCACCATCTCGTCGGTCGACGCGACGCGAACCGCGACTTCGGCATCGACGTCACTGTGCAGAACGGCGTTGTCCACGAGGTTCCGGAGGGCGCGCGACAGCTCGCGGCGCGCACCGACGACGCGCGTCGCCGCTCCGTTCGCCGTAGCCGGGGTCAGCACGCGGACGCCGCGCGCACTCGCCGATCCCTTGGCGGCCCGAAGCGCGTCATCGACGATTTCCACGACCGTGCAGTCGTGATCGTCGGGGGACAGCACTTCCGTGCGCACCAAGACGAGCAGGCTTTCGGCCAGCGCGACCAGCGATTCGACGTCGCCCAGGGCTTGGGAAATCGTCGTTTCGTGTTCCTCGGCCGTGCGGGGTCGTCTGAGCGCGAGTTGCAGCTCGCCCCGGAGCGTCGCGAGCGGGGACATGAGCTCGTGTGCGGCGTGCGAAATGAAGGTGCGTTGCGCCGCGACGAGCGCAGCGAGCTGTTCGATCATGTGGTCGAGATCGGCGGCGAGCGAACGCGTCTCGCTGCTGCCGCGCACGTTTCCGCCGACGCGCGCGCCGAGGTTTCCGCTGGCGACGTCGCGGGCCGCCTTGGCGATCTCCTGGACGTCGCTCGCGAGCCTCCGGCCGAGCCACGTCGCGACGAGCGACGTGAGCGCCGTCGCGGCGACGAGAAGAATCGCGAGCACCCGCGCGAGGAACGCGACGTCGGCGTCGACCTCCTTGCGCGAAGCGGCGAAGAGCAAGGAGTACCCGTCCAGCCGCATCGGCACGATCACGCCGCGCAGCGAGTGGTTCGTGACGGCCAGGTTCACGCGCAGGCCGTCGGCCGGCACGCCGCGCAGCCCGAGCCCGAGCGCTGCGGCGCTGGGCGCTCCGTCGTGGAAGCTCGGCGTTTGCGCGAGCGTATCGCCGAGCGGGCCGTAGACCGCCGCGTATTCGGTCATCGGCGCGTAGTGTTCGGGCACGCGCGCGGCGCGAGCTTCGAGCACCGGGTGCGCCGGATCGTCCATGTCGGCGAGGCCCGCGGCCAAGCGCGCTTGCGCGAGCAAGGCGCGATCCAGATCCGACGTTTCATCGCGTTGAACCAGGATGAGCGTCACACCGGAAGCGAGAGCCAGAGTCACCATGGTGACCGTGGTGACGGCCAGGGTAACGCGGCTGCGGAGCTTCACGGCGGCGACAGACGATAACCCGCGCCGCGCACCGTTTCGATCATCTTCCCGTGCGGGCCGAGTTTGTCGCGAAGGTTCTTCACGTGGGCCTCGACGACGTTCGACCCGGGATCGAACGTCGTTTCCCACACCTTGGCGAGCAGCTCGGTGCGCGGAACCACACGGCCTGCGCCGCGAGCCAGGTAGGCGAGGATCGAGAATTCACGCGGCGTGAGCGTCAAGGGAGCGCCCGCGAGCGTCGCGCGGCGGTTCAGGCGATCGATAGATAGCGGTCCGACCACCAGACCTTGCCCGCCGGCGTCTCGACGCGCTCGCGCCCGGACGCGCGCCAGAAATTCGCCGAGGTCGAACGGCTTCACGATGTAATCGTCGGCGCCGGCGTCGAGTCCCGCGATGCGCTCGGGTACTTCTCCGCGGGCGGTGAGCATCATCACCGGCGCCGAGTAGCCCCGCGAGCGAAGGGTCCGGCAAACGGTGAGCCCGTCCACGTCGGGGAGCATCCAATCGAGAACGATGACGTCGTACCCGATCGCTTCCGCCTGCCGGAGCGCGCTCGTCCCGTCGGTGACGAGATCGGTGACGTATCCTTCTTCTTCGAGCGCGCGCTTGAGGAACGCGCCGAGCCTCTTGTTGTCTTCGACGACCAGCATCTTCATGGCGACGTCCGAATCGTTTAGCAGATCGCCCGAGTAGCGCCGGTGCGAGTCCAGGAAATCGCGCAAAATCAAAGGCCCGGCTCGGATCGATCGCGCGATCCAGCGCGCCTCGTGAGGAAGTCCTCATGGACGGCAGGCCGCGAGATCGCGCGGCCGTCTATTGAAGACGGGCCTTGGAGCGGAACGCGGTCGGCGACACGCCGTTCCACCGCTTGAACGCGCGATCGAAGGCGGTGACGTTCGAGAAACCGAGCAGGAAGGCGATCTCGCTGACGGCTTGCTCCGGCTCCTTCAAGTACTGCTCGGCGAGCCGCTTTCGGAGCTCTTCGACGATGGAGCTGAACGTCGCGCCCTCCGATTCGAGCCGCCTCCGCAGCGTGGCCACGCTCATGGCCAGATGCTTGGCCGTCAAGCTCATGCTCACCGTTCCGCGGCCGAGCTGTCCGGCGACCTCTTCCCGCACGCGCCCCACGGTCCCTTCGCCGCCCTGCAGGCGTTCGAGGAGACGGCGCGCGTGCAGCTCGAACGCCATCGCGATGCGCGGATTGGCCTGACGCATCGGCGTGTGCAGCCGCGAGCGTCTCATGACGATCGCGTTCTCGTGCGCTTCGAAGCGCACCGGTGCCTCGAAGGCGCGGTCGTACTCCGCGGCGTACGACGGGCGCGGGTGCACGAGACGAACCTCGAGCGGCGGTTCGTACGACGCGGTGTTCTGTTTGGAGAACCAGAGCGAAGACGCTACCGAGAAATCGTTCGCCGCGGGCGGCAGCCGGATTCCGTCTTTCACAGTGTAACGCCAGGTCGCGAACTCGTGCCCGACATCCAGCGAAATTTCTGCAGCGTCGTTCAACAGGCGGAAATAGCGCGCCGAACATTGGATGCACTCCTCGAGCGTCGCGCACGATCGCGCGGCGTATTCGAGCACGTAGAAATCGCCGGGCTCGAGCTGCGCGCCCGCGCGGAGACCGATCGTCGGATCTCCCATCTCGGCGATCGATTCGGTGAGGATCTGCATCGCGACACGATGAGAAATGCGCGCGTCGGGATCCGCGAAGTCCGCGGGATCGACGCCCATTCGCTCGAGCACGCCGATGGCCGCAGGATCGCCGCCTCGCAGCCGCACGAAGGGCCACAAGAAACGAACCGAAAGCGAGACTTCCTTCTTCAACCGAGGCGAGGCCACTGACTCGTCGAGATTAGGTCATGCGATGACGAATCGTCATTCGAATCAAACGCGTTCGCACGTGCAGAGAACGTGTTCGAAACTTTCACACCTGTGGGAAGCGATCACTTTCCATCGCGCGACACGAACGACGGCGCGGCGTCGCGATCGGACGCGCACGTTCGTCGTGACCGATTCACCGCATCGGCACTCCGGATCGCGCGGCTCGCGGTTGGCAACGTCGTCCAAAAAGGCAGACCGCGCGAAAACAAGCGCCAGCGAGCCGTCACACCGCCATTTTCCCACAGCACCACACCCCTCGGTGCGAAGCGTTCGTCGTCAACGAAAAACGAAAGCGCGAAAGGAAATGAGCGAACAGAACGACGCGTACATTGCGAGACGCTGCGGCTACGTCAGTGCTAGCTTCATGACCGGAGTCGTCGTGCATTCACGGTCGCCCACGGACGCGACGCTATCAGTTCGCCTACTCTGGGCGTTCGCTCGGTTGATGGGCACCCCGGATTGGAGCACCAGCAAGTTGCTGGCTGCGGGAATATCCTCGTCGGATTTTGCCGATCCCGACGCACGGATCGGCCACGAAGCAGCGATGGGACTGCTCGAAAACGCCATCGTGGCTTCGAAGAACCCCGCGCTCGGGCTTCACGCGGCGGGCATCGCGGAGCCCGGCGATTTCGACGTGCTCGAGTACGCGGCGCGAGGTTGCCCGAACCTCGGCCAGGCGTTCGCGTGCATGGCGAGATATTTCCGTCTGATGAACGAGGCCGCGGAGCTCGAGATCGCGACCGACGACGAACGCGCCATTCTGTCGTACCGAGTCACGGACGGCGTGCGCCAGCCGCGAGCTGCGGTGGACTTCGCGATCGCGGCGCTCGTTCACTTCGCACGGCGCAACACCGAGTTCGACGAGAAAGGGATGGAGGTCCGGTTCGTCCACCCGGAGCCGACCTACCTCGCCGAGTACGAGCGCGTCTTCCGGTGTCGCATTCGATTCGGTTCGACGGAGAACGCCGTCGTGATGCCGCGCGACCGCCTCGACACGCCGATGCGTCGTGCCGACGCCCGCATCACGCGCGCGTTCGAGCTGCGCGCCGATCATCTCCTCGATCGGCTCAAGCAAGGCGATGGAACGGCGGGGCGCGTGCGCGATCTCGCGATCAAGCACCTCGGTTCCGGCCAGGTGACCATGGGGTGGACCGCGCGGCGGCTCGCGATGAGCGTGCCGACCCTCCGGCGCCATCTCGAGGCGGAGGGCACGACGTTCAGCACCGTGGTCGTCGACGTCCGAAAGCGCATCGCGGCGAGTCAGCTGAAGGCCGGTGCCTCGGTGACCGAGCTCGCGTTCGCCCTCGGGTTCTCCAGCGTGTCGGCGTTTCATCGCGCGTTCAAGCGCTGGACGGGCGTGAGCCCCGCGGAGTTTCGGCGCAGCACCGAGCCGGAAACCAACGGCGCGAGCGATCCCCACCGCAAACAAGCCTGAGCGCGCCTTCGCAATTCGCGATTTTCGAGCCCGTGCGTCTCAGAACCCGTACTGCACGGCGATTTCCGGACCCACCGAGAACAGTGCATTGCCCGGACCGAACGCGAGGTTCAACCGCGCCGCGCCGGTGAACGCGATGCGCGGAGAAAACTGATAACGAGCGCCGCCGCCTGCGGTCACGAAACCGGGACCGGTCGTCACCCAGACGTTCACGGGCTGCGCGCCGCGAATCCCCTGGAGCGCGACGTAGCTCGTATCGCGCCCGTCGAACTTCGCAATGCCTCCGCCGACGAACACCAGGGGAGAAAAACCAGGTCGAGAGAGCGCGTCGTGACCGAAGAGGTACGTGCCGCGAATTTCGGCGTGCAGGTTCGTTCCGAACGCGTGACCGTCGCTCGCCGCGGCGCTAGCGGGATAGCCGTTGGCGACGTAACCGACTCGAACGCCGACGAGCACGACCGGTGTGAGCGCGTAGTCGATGGCCACGAGCGCGCGAATGTCGCCGGCCTTTGCTCCGCCGACGAGACTCCCCGAGCTCCCGGGGACTAGCGCGGCGTTCTGCTTCGTGCCGCGCGCAGGAAAATCTTTGCCGTATGGGTCCGTGCAATAGCTCCCCTGAGAGTTCTCCGGAACGTCGTTTTGCGCGAGCTTGCAGAGATCGTTCCCGCTCGGCAAGAAGTCGACGTCGACGGTACCCGCAACGCCGACCCAGATCCGCGCGTACGGAAGCGGCGCATCGGACGCGATGGCCGCTTCCTCTCTTTTCGGCGTTTCGGGAGTCGAATCGCTGGACGCGGATTCCTGGTCGTCGTCGGTCTTCGTCGGTTTCGACGGCTCGTCGGAATCAGACGCTCCGCCGTTCGCTGCGTTCCAGAGCGACGCGAGCTTCGGATCGTCGTCGTGGTCGAAGGCGAGGTCGGGAGAAAGCGAGCGAGCGTCGGCGAACGATTTCTTGGCCGCGTCTTCATCGCCGTCCTCGAACTGCGCGGATCCGAGCTCGCGCAAGATCGTCGCCTTGGTTTTGGGGTCGCAAGCGTCGTCGCCGCACGACGCGAGGGCCGTCGAGAAATGCGCGCGCGCGGCGCCGTAGTCGCCGACGCTATATTCGCCGAGGCCCTTGCGAAGCGCGGATTTCGCGGCGTGCTCGGACCCCGACGCCGCGACGGCCCCGCGCGACGACGACGCCGCTACCACGACGAGAGCGCTCCCGATAACCCGGCGAAGTGAACGGATCCGGATCATTGAGTCGTCGGGGGCGTGGGAAATTTGGGATAACCGAATGCAGCCGCGCAAGCGGTCAGGTTCGTCTGACCGGCGAGCCACGACGTGATGCAGACGTCCTGGTCGTCGCCGGGCGTGATGAGCACGCCGCCCTTGTGCGACTCGAGCCCGCGCGCCTTTCGGACGAAGGTGAGCCACTCGGGGTGCTCGCCGTGATCGACGACGACGGCGCTCATCACGGTCGGTTCGAGCCCGACGAGTGAGCGATACGTCGCCTGGTGTTCTTCCGGGGTCGTCGGTTTGCCGCCTTGATTGCGGCTGCAAATCGGCACGTCGACTTCCGAGAGACGCAACCCTTCGCAACTATAGATCTGAAGGTTGCGCGCGCGCTGTCCGTGGCAGTCGAGCGTGCCGCAGCGCTCGCCGAGGTACGCGGCGACCGGCCCGAACGCGGCTTCCGAGCCGTTCGGCGCGGTGATGCCGATCCGCGCGTCGGCGGGCACGTCGGCGCACGCCGCCGACATCACTGCCGCGAGCGTCGCGAAAACGGAGGTGAAAGCGAGCCGGCTCATTGAGGTGGACTGATGAACACGACGCCCGGTGACGTCGGGTTCGGGGGATCGGTATGGCAATCCGCGCACGAGCCCGAGCGGCCGACGTGGGTTTGCATTTGCTCCTTCAGGTTGCCGAGGACGACGGTCACCTCGAAGGGGTACACCGGAGTGTAGGTGTCGGGGCTCGTGTAGAAGTTACCGGCTTGGTTCGAAAATAACGTGGCCATCGTTCCGACCGCGTCCTCGATCTGAATCGCAGCGCCCGACACGGCGACGCCTTGGCGGCGCGCCGAATACACGGTGCCCGCGACGCTGAAATCGGGCGAGCCCGGACCCGAGCCACCGTGACACGTGAGGCAAGGCTGTCCGGGTCGGTGGAGCGGCCCCGGAGAAACGCCCGACGCTTCACCGCCGAGCGCGTCGACCGCGTTGTCGTGGGTCGGGTCGGCGCACGACGCCGACCCGAGAGCGACGGCGAACGCGATGAACGCGCGAAGCCGCATCAGAATTGCCCCTCGAAGCCGAGCGAGCCGAGCACGGCGCCGCGCTGCTTCACGTACAGATCGTCGAGAAAGGCGGTGTACATCTCGTCGCCGGCCACCGTGAACGCCCACGCTTCCGGGTTTTCTCGATGCCCGACGTACCATTTGACGCCGAGCCCGCCTTGCACCGTCCAGAGCGGACCGAGTTCGCGATCGCCGGTGCGATATTCGGGCAGGTCCCAACCGAGCCCCGACACGTAAGCGCGTTTCCAGAACACGACGCTGTTCTGGACGTGAAAACGGGCGTGCGGCCACAGCGCGAACCGACGTCCGAGCTCGATCACCCAGCGCATGTCCGTCGAGGACGCGGCGAGCCCCCACGAGTCGTCGTAAAGGCGTTCTTCGAGCCGCAACGTCGTCGTGCCGATGCGACGCGCGTAGCGACCGGTGATCGCGTAACGACGGCGCGACAGTGGAAGCTGCTCGAGCGGCCGCTCGACGTTGCGGTTCTGGTTCACCCAATCGACCGAAGCGCCTTTGGCCACCGTGGGCGCGACCTCCGGCGAGAACATCGGAACGTAGCGATACGGCTTCGATTGATCGCCGCTCTCGAGCACCACGTCCGCCGAGATCGATCCGAGCGAGGCGTGATCGATCACGAAATCTGCGCCGCCCTCGATCGAATTCCGGAGCAAATCCCTGGAAAATACGCTGAACGGCGTGCACCCGTCGTTGAGCCCGCCGCACCGTCCGATGGTGTCGCGACTGAAACCGTAACCGAGATACAAAGACCAGTTCTTCTCGTCGAAGTCCTTGGTCACGAGCGCATGCCCTCCCCAGGAGAGATAGTCGGGCTCGTTCGAGACCGAGCCACCCACCTCCACCCCGAAGTCGTGCGGCTTGTATGCCCCCGACAGGCTTCCGGCGTGACGGACCTCCTGCCAGCGGCGCGACGCGGTGGACACGATGTCCACGGACGCAGCGGAGACGACGTCGACGAGGTAGTTCGCGTGCAGCGACCCTCCGTTCACGTTTTCGACGCCCAGCGCGATCGACGGCGTGAACACCGTCACGTGATCGGTGTCGTCGTACGCGGCCATCTCGACGGCAGCGCTCTCGGTCGCGGTGTCCGCGAGCGGGTTCGGATCCGACGGCGACTTCGACGACGGCTTCTTTTGCGTATCGGCGTGATCGGTCGACGGCCGATCCGGCGCTTCGACATCGGATCCGGCCATTGCCGGAGCCGCGACGACGAGCGCCGAGAGCAGAAGAGAAAGCGGCCAAAGCGAGGATTGCTTTCGCTTCAGTTGCATCCGCAGCCGCTCTCGGCGAGCGAGCCCCCTCCCGTCGCTCCTTCGTGCACCGCGAGCACGTGCTGGGCCGCCGGCCCTTCGAGGTCCTGGGTCATCATCGGGTGCGCGAGCCGTCCGCGATCATACGCCGCGACGTGCGCGCAGCCGCCGCACAGCGCGAGGAGCCCGACCGTGATTACGGGAACCCAGAACGTTCGCGCGGTCATCGAGGCTTCATCTCCTTGCTTAGTCGTTCAGGGCGCCGGCAGAAACCCATGCGGTGAGCGCGGCGTCGGCACCCGGATCGCTCGACGGGCCGCCGGGGGGCATATCGCCGCCGTACCAGCTCAAGCACGACGAGCCATCGCTGGTCAGCGCGGGCATCGGGCCGCCGACGTAGTTCTGGCCCTCGAGCCACGTGTACGACGCCGATGGCGTGGGCATGTCCGCGGCATGGCAGCTCGGACAGTTGCCGAGCGTGCCGAGCGCGAAGTAGGCCTGGAACACGCCCGACCACGTCCCGGGAGCGCCACCCCCTTCGCCTGGCGGTGGCGGCGGCTCGGAAAACGTGGCGTCCCTGTTCACGAAGCTGCCGTCGGTCGGCTCGAGCATCTCCGCTCGGCCCCCGTAGGCGCCCCCCAGCGGATCGGACGGTGTCGTGCAGGCCACGGTCGCGAAGGATGCGACCAGCACCGCAACGGACGCCGCGCTCGACGACGGCCTCACGGCTTCTTCCCTTTGGTCGGCGCGTGATGCCCCGAATCGGCGGCGGCTCCATCGACCTCGGCGTCGGCCGCCGGCGCCGAAGAATCCAAACTCGCGTCTTTCTGCGGCGGCTCGTGCCCCGCGTCGTGATGCACGACGTGGCCTCCGTCGGTGGGGGGAACGGCTGAATCGCCGCTGCTCGCGTCGACGCTCGCGTCGGTCTGCGGCGCTCCCGCGTCGTGAACCCGCTTCGGCAGCTTGTTGATCCACGCGACGATATTCGCGACGTCCGGGTGATCGACGAGGCGCGTCGCGATGGGCGGCATTTGATTGCCGACCGGGTTGTCGGTACCGCGGTACGAAATGAGATCCACGAGGAGGCTCGACCCTGCGTCTCCCGGAACGATGCGCGTGCGGCCTTTCCAGCTCGGATTGACGGCGAGGACGTCGAGCGTCGTCGTGAGGCTCTCGAAGTCCGCCGAAGAGCGACCGTCGAGCAGAGTCGGGTCGAGCCGCAGATGCATCCCGGCGGCGTACGCGATCGCGTTCTCGTTGTCGTTGTGACAGGTGATCCCGCAGTTGACGTGCAGCCACGCGAGCGGACTGGCGGCGATTCCCGTCCCGTCGTCGCCGATTTGCAGATGCGTATTGGCCGGTTTCGGCGAAATGAGACCGCTGGACGCGAGTTCGTCGAGGGTGAGCCCGGTCGCGCCCGCGGTGCCGAGGCCCACTGCTTCGAACCCGAGGATGTAATCGCTTCGGCCGCGATGGCACTGCTCGCACTCGCTCGACGTCGGGATGTGATACGTGCCGCCGTCGAGCGGAAAGTCGCCGCCAACGGACGCCGTGGCCGCCGTGTCGTCGTCGTTCCAGGCGTACGTCGCGTGGACCCAGTCGCTCGTTCCGGTTTTCTGGAACAGGCGCGTCTCGATCCGCTTGCCGAATTTACTAAATTGCTTCCAGACCTTCGTCCCGATCGGGAAGGTCCACTCGTTCGGATTGGAGTCGTCGATCGTCGTTCCGGGGGGGAGCGAGATGAACCGGCTCTTCTCGGCGTTGTCGGCCCAGAGCGGCACCGCAGGCGCGTAGGGCCGTACCCCGCTCGCGACCGTTTTCGTCGCGATGTCGGAGTACAGCCCCGTGCATTTCAGATCGTTCGGTGGAACCGTCGCGCCCGCGCAGTCGTCGTGCGAGTCGACCACGACGACGACACGGCCCGCGTCGGGCCTGCTATCGGTGTCGAGCTTTCCGCCGCATCCAGAGACGAGAATCGGGAGCAACGCCAAGACGCTGCGATTCATGGGGGGACACCTTCATAGACGAATCACTTCCCAGCGTCTTTGGCCGTCCCCGCCGTTCCGCCGGAAGCGGTGGTCCCGCCCGAAGCCGCCGAAGTCGTGCCGCCGGAAGCGGTGGTCCCGCCCGAAGCCGCGGTCGTGCCGCCGGTCGCCGTTGCGCCGCCCGAGCCGGTCGTCCCGCCGCTACCGAGCCCACCACCCGGCCGCATATTGAGGAGGCCGCCGAAGTCGACCGTGCCGCCCTGCGCCGAGGGCGTCAACGAGCGTAGGTACGCGACCATGCCGCGCTGCTCGTCGGGGGTGCTGATGTCGGTCCACTTGTGGAAGTAACTCCAGATGAACATCGGCACGAGCGTCTGATCGAACACGCCGCCCGGAGGAATCACGCCCTTCGTAAAGACGGCCGCGAGATCGCTGTCGCTGAAGCCGCCGGTCTGTTCCGGCGTGTGCGCGACGTCCTTGTAAATGCCGCTCGTAGCCGTCGGTCCGTGGCAGTTGATGCAACCGGGCGGTGCGGTCGACGGATCGAGGAAGTTACCCGCGTCGGGGCCTTGCATGAAGAACGAGGGCGGCGGCATGCCGCCGTCGGCGAACGGATTCGGAACCGGGTTCGACAGGTTGTAGCGCGTGTTGCCCGTGTCCCAATCCGACGGGGAAAACTGCGTGATCGTCAAGGTCGAGGACCCACAGAGGTTGCCGGCGGTCGCGGTGATCGTCACGGTGCCCGCGGCCTTCGTCGTGAGCATCGCGCCGCCTTGAGCGACCGAGCTGTCCGACGCGATGTCCACCATCGAGTCATCCGACGCCGTCCACACGACGCTGGCGCCACTCACGCCCGTCACCACCGCCGGGATCTGGTATTTGTGCATGCCGTCGTAACCCGAGTACATCGGGGTGAATAGAATCGTGAGCGCCGAGCAACCCGTGCTCGTACCGCCGCCGCTGCCGGTAGTCGCACCAGCGCCCGCGCCGCCAGTACTCCCACCGCCGTTACCGCCTCCCGAGTTGCTCGACGAGCACGCGAAGGTACCCACGCCGAGGGCGCAGCTACCGAGTCCAAAAGCGAACGAGCGAACGAATCGACGAGAAAACAATTTCATGACCGTACCTTTCGAAGCCCTTCCAGTAGGGGGGAAACTACAGGAAAGGCCGACTCAATCCAGGCCAAATATCGGGTCTGCGAATTTCGCAATCGACCGAAAATACCGCTGAATCTGGTTACTCGGACACCTCGACTGGAGTTTTCCTCGTGGCAACCTGTCTGGTCGGTCAGCGCACGGTTCGAGGCGTTAGCTTGTAGCGACAACCCTCGGTTCGCGGCTTCGGAAGTGTCAGCGAGCGCCTCCGGTTTTGGCGCCGACTGACGGCGTCCGTAATGGACGAACGACCGAAACGGAGCGGCGCACCCGGTCGACGGATCCGGGCAGACGAGGTCCGGGGTGTCCGCCGCGCACGGGTAGCACCGGGCAGAAGCGGCAACGGCGCGCGCGTCGTTCGTCGCAACGCGAAACAGTTTCGATCCACGGGCGCTCGGCCGCGCTCGACGTCGCGATGTCACGAGACGTGAACGCCACGAGCGCGCGCCGACGCACGCGCTCGTCGTGACGACGTGGTGGTGTTCGCGTCGACCGTCCGATCGCGGACGTGTTCGTCGTGACGTCGTTCATGCTCGCGTCCGATCGTAGACGTGTTCGTCGTGACGTCGTTCATGGTCGCGCTTCGGGTCGGGTCGGCCCGAGCGGGTCGACGCGATCGCCGAAGCGCGCCGATCTCAATCGTTCTCACGGACGCTCGAGAGCGCGCCGTCTCAACGAAGTGACGTTGGCGCGGGCCGGAGCCAACCATCTTTGGTCGACTGCGTCCGACATCGACCTACAAACGTGACACCGAGGCGCGTCCGATTGGGGCGCACCGTTCGTCGAACGCGAAGAGACACGGTTTCGAAAAATGCTCGGTGCCACCGACGAAAATAGGTGTCTTCGACGGACATTCGACGACGTCGATCCGCGCGTGCGCCTCGAACACACTCGTATGGAACGTCTCCACGAAGAAACACCAACGCGCAGAAAATCGCCAACGCCGTCGGCTCGGCGACCGACGCGAAGCGATGGCGAACGTGCAACAATGACGTATTGTTGTAGTTCCGACGCAGAGTGCCAGGGGCCGTGCGTCGTCGAAAGACCACTCTACGTTTCGAGGTTCTTCATGCGTCGTGTAACGGGTTCGTTGTTCGCGTTGTGGATCGGAGTGAACGTGCTCGGGTGCGGCAGCTCGGAGCAGGGGGGCACGCTCGGTGGGCACGGTTCCGCCAGTGGTGCGGGCGCGAGCGACGCGGGCGATAGCGACGGCGCAGCGGCGAGCGGAAACGGCGGCGGCAGCGGCGGCGGTTTTTCGACCGGTAGCGGCGGCGCGGGCGGCACGCTCGGCACGGGAGGCGGCGCGGCGAACGGCGGCAGCGGGAGCGTCGGTGGCGCGGCGACTGGAGGCCATTCAGGCGCCGGCGGCGTCAGCGCGATCGACAGCGGCAACGCCTGCGTCTCGACGAAGGTGCAAGCCACGAATCAACCGCTCGACCTCTTCATCATGCAGGACCGCTCGGGGTCGATGAAGGATGCGACCAGCAGCGGCGACACCAAATGGACGGTCATCACCGACGCGATCGGCGCGTTCGTGGCCGACAAAGCGTCGACCGGCATCGGCGCGGGCATCGCGTTCTTCGGCATTCCGACCGGAACCGGCGACGACTCGTCGTGCACGGTCGCCGACTACGCAAAACCGGTCGTATCCATCGCGGCGCTGCCCGGCAACGCAACGAAGATCACGAGCGCCATCACGGGTGAGAGCCCGAGCGGCAACACGCCGACGCAGCCGGCGCTCCAAGGCGCGCTGAACTACGCGAAGGCGTGGTCCAAGGCCCACCCCACCCATAAGGTGATCGTCGTGTTCGCGACCGACGGCCTGCCGAACGGGTGCAACAGCACGGTCGCCGGCGCCGCGACGATCGCGACGACGGGGCGGACGGCCGCTCCCGCCGTGAGCACGTACGTGATCGGCGTCTTCGGTTCCAAGGATTGCCCGAACGGCCTCACCCAGCAGTGCACGGTGGTCGACAACACCAACGCGATCGCCAAGGGTGGCGGCACCGGCTCGGCGTTCATCGTCGATACCAGCGGCAACGCGGAGGCCCAGTTCCTCGCTGCGATGACCGCGATTCGCGCCGCCAACGACCTCGGCTGCGCCTACGCGATCCCCAAGGCTCCTTCCGGCAAGACCGTCGATCTCGGGGGCGCGACCGTCGAATACACGCCGTCCGGCAAGGCAGAGCGCGATCTGAAAAACTTCGCCTCCGCGGCGGCGTGCAAGACCGCCGACGGTTGGTACTATGGGTCGAACAAGATCAATCTCTGTCCGACCACGTGCACGAGCGTGAGCGGCGACGCGGGCGCGAAGATCGAGATTTTGCTCGCGTGTCAGGACGACCAGAACGGCTCCGGAGGTGCGAGCGGCGCGGGCGGGAACGCGGGCTCGAGCGGCGCAGGCGGAACCGCGGGCGCTGGTGGAACGAGCGGCGCGGGCGGAACGGCGGGTTCGGGCGGCGCGGGTGGCGCGAGTTCGTGTCTGCTCTCCGGTCAGTCGTGTGCGACGGACGGCGATTGCTGCCAGGGCTTCTGCCTCGGCGGCGTGTGCGGGACTATTCAGTAGCGGCGGCGTCGGGCCCGCCGCTCCGATCGCGGTAGGCGCGCACCTGTTCGATGGTGTCCGAGTCCAACGCGCGCTTGTCTTCGCGGTAGCGCTTGACGCGAGCGAACCTGAGCGCGACTCCGCCCGGATATTGCGTGCTCGTCTGCACGCCGTCGAAGGCGATCTCGACGACGAGCTCCGGTCGAACGAACACCACGAAATCGTTGCGCGACACTTCGAGCGCGAGGAGCTTCTTCGTTTGCCACTCGAGGAGCTCGTCGGTCATGCCCTTGAACGTCTTGCCGAGCATCACGAACCCGCCGGTTTCCGGATCGCGCGCCCCGAGGTGGAGATTGCTCAAGAAACCCTTTCGCCGGCCGCTCCCCCATTCGACGGCGACAACGACGAGGTCGAGCGTGTGGGCCGGCTTCAACTTGAGCCAAGCGGCGCCCCGGCGCCCGGCTTCGTAGGGCGCGTCGAGCGCCTTGGCCATCAAGCCCTCGTGCCCGCGCGACAAGGCTCGCTCGTAAAACGCGCGCGCTCCAGCCTCGTCGCGGACGATTTCGCGCGTCACGACGAGCGCGAGTCCGGCGATGCGCGACAGGACGGCGAACCGCTCCGCCTGACCCTGGTCGATCAAGTCTTCGCCGTCGACGTGCATGCAATCGAAGAAGAAGGCGGACAGCGGAATCTCGTTGCGCAGCGTTTCGACGTCGAGCCGCCTTCCGAATCGGCGCATCGTCGTTTGAAACGTCTCGGGCCTGCCGTCCTTGCGCATCGCGATGGCTTCGCCGTCGAGAACGACCGAATGCACCGGTAACCGGCGAACGACATCGACGATCTCCGGCACGCTCGCCGCGACGTCGTTCAATTGCCGAGTGAACACCCGCACCTCATCGCCGACGCGATGGACCTGGATCCGCGCGCCGTCGAGCTTGTCCTCGACCGCCACGCTCTCGGCACCCGAAAACAAGTCGGCGAAATCTTCCGCGGTCTGCGCGAGCATCGGCTTCAGCGGCGTGAGCGGCGTGAGCCGGAACGTCGCGAGTCGCGCTTCGCCCCCTTCGCGCGCGGCGGCGGCGACCGTGCTCGCATCGCCGGTCAGCATGGCCGCTCGTCGGACGCTCGACGCGCTCACGTTCGCGGCGCGAGCAATCGCCTCGAGCAAGATCCCTTCGAGCGCCCCTTGCCGGAGCTCTCCGACGATGAGCCGCACCAGGAAATCCTGCTCCTCGCGCGTGGCTCGCCGGAAGAGCGCCGCGAGCGCCTCTTGCCGGCGCTGCGTCGACCCCGAGCCTGCGATCGACGCCATCGCTTCGAAGGCGCGATCGACGTCCGAAAGGGTGAGCTCGGGGGCGAGCGCCGCATCGCCGGACGCCGTGGCGTGCACCGTCCGATAGCCGATCCCGATTTTACCCTGGCGAAGATCGCCGGACAGATACGCTACGCCGATCCGCGTCTCGTCGGCGTCCATCGCAGCCAGGCACGCGGCGAGTCGCTCGATCTTCTTCGAGCGGGCGCGCACCTCGGCGACGTCGCGCGACGCGGCAACGAGCTCGCCGAACTTCATCTCCGACAACGTGGGGCAAGGCCTGCGGGCCGTCGAGGGGAAGACGCCGCGCGCCTCAACCTATGGGTCCGTGACGCCGATTGGCCTCGTCGAATCGGCTCCGGAGCAGGGCGAGCTCTTGCGCGAGGACGAGATTTTTTCGGATGAGCGACGACACCACGACCGACAGATAGAGGAGCATCGCGAACGAGAGGAGCGACGCGAGCGCGACGAGGAGGAGCGGCTGATAGAGGATGCCCAAGAATCGCGCGAGCTTGGCCCAGGGGCGGATCCAGACGCCGAGGACCGCCGGGACCAGCGCCGCGAAGAGCCAGGGCAACCACAGCACGTGTTGAATGCGCCGCCGTCGGATGAGCTCGACGACGAGGAACGTCGCGCCACCCGACGCGACCACGGCGACCCATTGATACGGCTCGAGCATCACGCATCTCCTCCGGCGCCCCCGCCGGCGCGCTCTTCGACGCGACCGATGACCAGCGCGATGGTCACTTTGATCATGTAATAGATGGCCCGCACGGCGTCGATCGACGACCGACCGCCGGCGCGCGCGCGCATGGCGATGGGTTCCTCGAGGATCCGGCAACCGGAGCGCGCGAGGCGAATCAACGAATCGACCTCCGGGTAGTCCGAGGCGTACTCCGCGCGGAGCACGGCCGCCGCCCGCCGGTTCGCGACCCAGCACCCCGACGTCGGGTCCGTGATGCGAAGACCCGAGAGCGCGCGCAGAAGGAGCGCGAACCAGTGCGACCCGAGCCGCCGCATCAGCGTCGACTGGAAGCCCTTCTTCTCGAGATAGCGCGAACCGAGGGCAAAGTCGGCGCGGTCCGCCTCGACGAGCGCGACGAGCTCCGAAAGGGTCCGCGGGTCGTGCTGGCCATCTCCGTCGAGCCGCGCGATGAATGGGTAGCCCCGCTCGAGCCCCCAGGCGATCCCCGCTTGAACCGTGGCGCCGATGCCGCAATTGAACGGCAACGCGAGCACGCGAGCCCCGGCGCGCGCGGCGACCTCGGCGGTGTCGTCGGTGGATCCGTCGTCGACGACCAGGACGTCGGGGCGGTCGTCGAGCCGGGCGAGCTCCGAGACGAGCGCGCCGATGGACGACGCCTCGTTGTACGCGGGCAGGACCGCCACCACGCGCCGCCGGTTTTGCTCCACGCGCGCCGAGGATAGCGCGCATCGGTCGCGCCGGGGTCCCTCGGTCGGCGAAAAGTGGCGTCCCCGTCGTCGGGCCGTTTCTTTTTCGTTCCGGCGGCCCGCCGATTTGCACCGGTTCGAAATGGCGTGGCAGCATCACCCTCGTGCACCTCAAAGGCGTGGCGTTCGTAGGGTACTTGCTCGGCGGGTGCGCCGGGCCGACCCATCCGACCGCGCCGCCGGCGTCGAACCCGAACCCGGTGACGATCTCCATCGTCGCGACCAACGACGTGCACGGCCAGATCGAACGGCTCGAGTACTTCAGCGGTTTTCTGAACAACGTCGAGCGGGCCCGCGGCGGCGACGTCCTTCTCGTGGACGCGGGCGACGCGATCCAGGGGACGATCGAGTCGAACATGAACGAGGGCAAGGCCGTGTTTGCCGCCTACGACGCGATGCGATACGCGGCGCTCGCGATCGGGAATCACGAGTTCGACTTCGGACCGGTGGGCTTGGACAGCGTCCCTCGGACGCCCGAAGACGATCCTCAGGGGGCGCTCCGCGCTCGGATCGCCGAAGCGCATTTTCCGGTGCTCAGCGCGAACCTCGCCCACGACGATGGCCGACCACTCAATTGGTCGAATCTGGCGGCGTCGACCCTCACCGAAGTACACGGCGTGAAGATCGGCATCATCGGCCTCCTGACGGCCGACGCGGCCGACGTGATCAAGCAGTCGGTGTTCGCCGGGCTGCACGTGACGCCGCTCGTCGACGCCGCGGTTCGCGAGGCGCGGCTTCTCCGCGAACGGGCCGCGGACATCGTGATCGTCGTCGCGCACGCAGGGGGCGAGTGCGCGAAGTTCGACGACCCGAACGATCTGTCGAGCTGCGACCCGAACAGCGAGATCTTTCGCTTCGCGCGCGCGCTTCCACCCGGTTTGATCGACGTGATCGTCGGCGGGCACCGTAACGCCGGCGTGGCTCACATCGTCGCGGGAATTCCCATCGTTCACGCGCCGTCGAACTTGCTCGCGTTCTCGCGCGTGGACCTGACGTTCGACCCGGCGACGCGCAAGGTGACGGGACGCAAGGTGCAACCGCCGCACGCGATCTGCACGCAACCCGACGTCGCGAAGTGTGAACCCGGCGACTACGAGGGCGCGAAGGTCGTCCCCGATCCGAAAGTGACGTCGATCCTTTCTGAGGCGCTCGCGACGGCGCAGGGGCTGAGCCAGCGCCCGGTCGGCGTCACGGTGGAAGCGCCGTTTCCGGTCCAGCGACACGAGGAGACGGCGATCGGCAACCTGTTCGCCGACATTTTGCACGAAGCGGAGCCAGGGTCGGATTTTGCCTTCAGCAACGCCGGCAGCATTCGCGACACGTTGCCCGCCGGCGATCTGACGTTCGGCGAGTTGCATCACGTGATGCCCTTCGACAACCAACTCGCGCGGTTACGCCTCACCGGAACGGAATTGAAGGCGATCTTGACGCGCAATCTGGCCGACGGAGAGCACGGCCTCCTCGCGGTGTCGGGGATCACGGTGTCGACGAAGTGCGTGGGGCCGGCGA
Organism: Polyangiaceae bacterium; assembly: GCA_036271175.1. GTDB lineage: Bacteria > Myxococcota_A > Polyangia > Polyangiales > Polyangiaceae > DASZVB01. The sequence continues at coordinate 18,443 of DATBBD010000615.1, forward strand.
TGCAAGTAGTGGTGCATCGAAAAAATGGCGCCGTCGTGCGCGACGACGATCGGCTCGTCGCCGTCACCAACGACTTCATGGCGCTCGGCGGGGACGGCTTGGTCGACAGCGCCCAGGTGCCGAAGAACGCCGTCGAAATCGACCTCGAAAAGAAGGAGCTCGACGCGCTGATCGGCGGGCTCGCGCGCCGAAAGAGCATTCGCCCCGACGACCCGGCGCTCAAGGACCCGTCGCATCCGCGACTCGCTCCGCCCGAGCCCTGCCCTTGAGCGCTCGCTAGCGCGCCGCGGTCTGATCTCGAACCGGCGCGCTCGCTAGCGCGCCGCGCCGGGAGCGTCGATGAAGCGCTGGACGAGGACGAGGTCGAGCCAGCGGGCGTGCTTCCAGCCGACTTCGGGGAGGCGCGCCACTTCGACGAAGCCGAGCTCGGCGTGGAACGCGAGCGAGCGCATGTTCGTCGCGTCGACAGCGCCGATCATGGCGTGGACGCCGAGCGCCCCGGCGCGCTCGAGGAGTGCGCGCATGAGCGCTTGACCGACGCCCTTGCCCCAGGCGTTCGCGAACACGTTGACCGAGTGTTCCGCGGTGAAGCGATAGCCGGGCCAGCGGAGCGAGTCGCGGAAATCGCCGAAACCCGCCGTTCCTACGACGACGCCGCCGTCGCTCGCGACCAGGGTCGGAAAGCCGCGCGACCGGCGTGCTTCGAACGACGCCGTGCGCTCGTCCAACGACTGCGGATGCTCGGTGTACGTGAACGTCGTGGTGCCGAGGAGCTCGTTGTAGAGCGCGGTGACCGCGGGCAGATCGTCGAGCTCGGCGTCGCGTATCTCCATGATGCGAGCTTCGCCGACTCCGCGGATTGTGTCGATTCGATGGCTCCGCCCCCGACGACCTCCTCCGCCGCGGGCGGAGCGCTCGGGCGAGCACGCGGCTTGGAGGAGGTCGACCATCCGAAGGATGGGCGGGTGGAGGCACCCGTGGTAGCAACCGGGCGCCATGAGTCGCATCTATCGCTCACTTCCGCCGCGCGGCACGCGCATCGGCATTGCGTTTTCCGGCGGCCTCGACACGCGCACCGCCGTCGCGTGGCTCGCGCGCAACGGCATGCAGGTGTGCTCGTACACCGCCGATCTCGCCCAGCCCGACGAGAAGGACCCGGCGGCGATTCCGCCCATCGCGACCCAGCACGGCGCGGTCCTCGCGCGGCTCGTCGATTGCCGCGAAGCGCTTGCGCGCGAAGGCGTCGTGGCGATTCAATGCGGTGCGTTCCATCTGTCGACCGGCGGGAAGAAGTATTTCAACACCACGCCGCTCGGCCGCGCGGTGACCGCGACGTCGATCATCCGCGCGATGCGCGAGGACGACGTGAACGTGTTCGGCGACGGCAGCACCCACAAGGGCAACGACATCCAGCGGTTTTATCGGTACGGGGTGCTCACCAACCCCGACTTGAAGATCTACAAGCCGTGGCTCGATCAGCAATTCGTCGACGAGTTCGGCGGACGAAAAGAGATGAGCGAGTACCTCGAGAGCGTCGGGCTCCCGTACACGATGTCGAAGGAGAAGGCGTACAGCACGGACGCCAACGTGCTCGGCGCGACGCACGAAGCGAAGGACCTCGAGCACCTCGACAAAGGCATGAACATCGTCGACCCGATCATGGGCGCCGCGCCGTACCGCCCGGGCGACAGGATCGAGCCGGAGACGGTGACCGTCGAGTTCGAGCGCGGCATCCCCATCGCGATCGGCAGCGTGCGGTTCCAGAATTTGATCGACGTGATCCTCGAGGCGAACCGGGTCGGCGGCCGTCACGGCCTCGGCATGAGCGACCAGATCGAGAACCGGGTCATCGACGCGAAGAGCCGCGGCATTTACGAAGCGCCGGGCATGGCCCTCCTTCACGTGGCGTACGAGCGGCTCCTGTCGGCGATTCACAACGAAAACACGCTGGATCTCTACTTTTCGCTCGGCCGGCGTCTCGGGCGCATCCTCTACGAGGGCAAGTGGTTCGACGCCGAGGCGATGCTCATCAAGGACGCGCTCACGCGCTGGGTCGCGCCGAGCGTGACGGGCTCGGTGAAGCTCGAGCTTCGCCGCGGCGACGACTACTCGATCCTCGACACGCGCGCCGCGTACATGGCGTACGCGCCGGAAAAGCTGTCGATGGAACGCGTCGCCGAGCCGCCGTTCAGCCCCGCCGATCGCATCGGCGCGCTCGAGATGCAAAACCTGTCGGTGACCGACGGGCGCGAGTTCCTGGTGCAACACCTCGAAGCGGTGGCTCGTCTCGGCACGCCGCCGAACGTCTTGCCGGAGTTGCTCGGCGAGGACGACAAGCCGACCCGCAGCTCGTAGCGGCGACCGCGCCGAACTCGCTCAGCGCGCGATGCGGCCGAGCAAGCCGCCGGCCAGGCCGATGAGCCCGCCGGAGATGAGACCGGCGACGTGGGTGCCGTTCGCCGTGGGGCCGAAAGCGCCGGAAAAGCCGAGGACGAGACAGATCGTCAAGATGATGATGACGCTCGGCGGAAGCGTGAGCCCGAACGACGGATCGACGCGCTGCCGTACCCAGGCGTAGCCGAAGAGTGCGTAGAGCACGCCGGACATGCCGCCGAACATCGGGCTGCCGGTCCACAGGTACTGAGCGACGTTCGAGACGATGGCCGTCGAGATGACGAGCGCGAAGAACTTCGGCGAACCGATGCGCGGCTCGAGCGCCGAACCGAGGTCGAGGAGCCACCACATGTTGAAGAAGATGTGGAGCAGACCGAAATGCAGAAAAATCGGGGTGACCAGGCGCCAGACCTGGCCGTCGCGGACGAGCGCGAACGGCGCGCCGCCGGCGGGCAGGTCGATGAGCAAGAACGCGACCGCGTCGTCCCTTTTGCCGAGCCCGGTGACGAGCCCGACGAGGATGCTGATCGCGATGAGCACGAAGGTGACGCGCGAGGCGCGCCCGACCTGGCCCCGCCACGTGGTCCGCACGTTGACGACCTCGTGGCGCGAGCGACGCTCTTCGACGGTCGCGAGCTTCTGTTTGCGCTCGACGCAGCCCTGAGCGGCGAGGTGTTCGGGCGCGTCGGGGTTGGCGTCGAATGCCGCCCACGAGGCGCGCGACGGCTCGACGTCGCGCTCGTCGAGTACCCAGACGACGTACGCGCCCTCTCGCGCGCGGGACACCTCGGTGTCGATCTCCTTCGCACAGAGCACGTCGGCGAAACGCTTGGCCGTCCGCTCGTCGTCGAAAGTCGCGACCTGACGCATGAAACACCGGACCTATAACCCGGCCGAGGCGCCAACGTCGCGCCGAATCAGGCGATTTTCGCGCCGCCGGGACGTTTCGCCCGGCCCGGCGCGGGCGCCGCTGCCCGAGCGAGCTCGACGAACGCGGCGGCGGCTCGCGAGAGCGAGCCGCGAACGGGGGTGACGAGGCCGACGCTACGGCGGGGACCCGTGCCGTTGAGCTCGACGCCGACCAGGGTTTTCGCGACGATTTCGCGTTCGACGGCCACGCGCGGCACGACGGCGATCCCGAACCCGAGCTCCGCGAGTCGTTTCAACACTTCGACGCTCGCAGTTTCCATGAGCACGCGCGGTCGCTCGCCGAGACGCTGAAACGCCTGGTCGAGCCGCGATCGACTTCCCGTCGTGCGATCGAGCAGAAGCAGCGGCTCTCTCGCGAGGTCCTCGACACGGAGACGGCGCCGTCGCGAAAAGGGATGGTCGCGCTGACAG
>DATBBD010000616.1:0-9909 GCA_036271175.1 Polyangiaceae bacterium
GCGCGCCGGAACGACGCGGAAAGCGGGTGCGACGGCCGTCGCGCTGGGCGCGCTCCTCGTCGTCGCGAGCTGCGGGCGCAAGGTGATCGACTTTTCGACGACGGGCGCGCACGACGACGCGGGCAGCGGCTCGAGCGGCGCAATCTCGGCGAACGGCGGTCGCGGTGGCGATGGCGGGACGACGGGAACTGCCGCGACCGGCGGCACCGTCGCGAACGGCGGCGCAATGCCGAACGACACCGGGGGACGCCCGACGATGGAGTCGAACGGCGGACGAGGCGGCGGCACGATTCGAGGTAGTGGCGGGCAGCGCCCGTTCGACGATGCGGGGTCTCACGCTTTCGATGCGGGAGCGCTCTTCGGCCCGTGCACGACCAACATGCAATGCCCGCCGTTTCTCCCTGAGTGCGATGCGGCCACGGGTCGCTGCGTGCAGTGCACGAGCGACATGGCATGTCCTTCCGGATGGGTTTGCGACCAGGTGTTCAAACAGTGCGGCTTCGGGTGCAACAAGACGACCGCCCCCTGTCAGACCGGGCTCAAATGCTCGGACAGCCGGCGGATCTGCGTCGAGTGCGACGATGACATGGATTGTTCGAGCACGGCGGTGACCGGATCGACGCCCACCGGGGCTCAGTATTGCGTGCTCGGCGTGTGCGTCCAATGCTCGGTGGAATCGCAGTGTGCGTCACCCCTTCATTGCGACCAAAAGGGTTCTTGCGTCGAGTGTCGGACCAACGACGACTGCACGACCGGAAACGCGTGCATGCCGTTCACCGAGCGATGCGAGCCGACGAATTGACGTCGCGCTAACGCAGCCCGACCGACACGCCGGCGCGGAACGAGTATCCCAACACGGACGCCGATCCGATCGAGCGCCCGTCGATCGACAGGTCGGTTGCGCCGGCCATCGCGTCACCGGCGGCACCGACGAAGACGCCGAACGACGGCAACGCCCAATACGTCGCCTCCGCGCCGAGTCTCGCTCCGCCGAGCCAGCGGTCCGCGCTGCTCGGTAGACCGGGCGCCGCGTGATCGAAGGACGACCCGAATCGGCGCGCGACCGCGTCGGCGTGCACGACGAAGGCGAACGGACGCTCTTCGCGCAAGACGGCGAGCCCGGCGAACGCTTCGGCGAACGTCGAGTGGATCCCGTCGACCGAGCCCGCGCCAACGGAGTACCCGAAGCCCAGCGTGCCATAAAAAAAAGGAGCAACGAGGCGGGCGCGCGCGTCGAGCTCGGCCCCCAACCGTGGCGGTCCCTTATCGAGCGCGGAACCGACGAGCACACCGGCGTCCAAGAATCCGCCCGGTCCGCGCGGTCGTGACGGCGACGGCGACGGTTCGTCGGGTTCGAACTCGACGCGTCTCGGTGTGGCTTCGGGCGGTGGAGGCGGAAGCGGCGGTGCGACAACTGTAGTGGTCGCATCCGGAGCCGCGCTGGCATCCGTGCTCGGCGTCGCGCCGGTCGCGGGTGGCGCGGATGCCGAGCCGGGCGGCCCCATAGGCGCGGTGCCCGCCGCGGGCGCGGCGCCCACGGAAGGCGCGGTGCCCGTCGCAGGAACGACCGCGGATTTCGCGCCGGGCGCGGCGTGTTGCGCGACGACGCCCGCGAGCGTCCCGATGACGAGCCCGACGGTCTTCCAGCGCTCGACCTCCGCGTCGGCAGGCACGAAGTCGATGTCGCGCGCCACCCATTGTCGTTCGACCCGAAGCGCGACGTCGACGTGCGCGTGTGCCGGGTCCCGCCAGGACACGATGGCGACGACGCCGGGCGTCCCGGCGCCGTAGACGTCGGATTCCTCGACGCACTCGGCGTCCCGAACCGCGCGATTGCACGCCGTGATGAGCGCTTGTCGAAGCGCGGCCGGCGACGTCGCCGGCGCGATCTCCACGACGACCGGCGCTTGAGGCACGGGTTCGGATATCCTGAAAGCGTGCGCGAAGGAAGGCCGGAGCCGCGCGCCGGGTTGCGCACGCGCCAAATCCGCGCCCGTCACGCCGCCGTATCCATCGAACCCGTCACTTCGCGCCGAGACGCGAACCTTGCGCCCGCAGATCGAGCACCATGCGCCTCTCGTCGAACATCGCGTTGCTGGTCGTTTCACTGTCCGCGGGCGCAGCGTGCACGCGCCCGCCCGCGAGTCCGAACAGTGCTCTGGAGCCCGCGCCCGTCGCGCCCGTCGCGCAGGCCACGGAAGCTTCGTCGTCGGCGACGGCCGCAAACGACGCCGCTCCGAGCGGCACGGACGGGCCCGACGTCGCGCGCGCTCGAGAAACGGCGCCTGCGCAGCTCTTCAACTGGGAGAAGCTCGACAAGGCGACGTTCGAACGCGCGCGCCGCGAGCATCGCTTCATCTTGCTTCACTGCGCCGCCGCGTGGTGCCACTTCTGTCACGTGATGGAGGAGGTGACGTATCGAAATCCCGAGGTCGGTAAATTGCTCCGCGATCGATTCATCGCCGTGAAGGTCGACATCGACGCGCGTCCGGACATCGAAGAGCGGTACCGCGATTGGGGTTGGCCCGCGACGATCGTGTTTTCGCCGGAAGGCGACGAGATCGGAAAAATGCGCGGCTTCATTCCGCCCGACGCGATGCTCGAGACGCTCAGGGCCGTCGATCGCGCCGCTCGCGTCGAAACCTCGAACGACGGCGAACCCGGCGCGACCTCCGCGCCGGTCGACGCGCTCCCGTGGCTCTTCCTGCGCGCCGCACGCGATCTGCGGACCTATTACGACACGACCTTGGGCGGCTGGGGCATGCGCCAGAAGACGCCGCTCGGCGAGGACATCGAGTACGAGGTGCGCGCCTCGGCGACCGATCCCGACGCGCTCGGTCGCGCCTTGTTCTCGATCGCGCAGCAGCGCGCGCTCATCGATCCGGTGTGGGGCGGCATTTATCAATATTCGGTCGGCGGCACGTGGGACAAGCCGCACTTCGAAAAACTGATGACGATGCAGGCCGCGAACCTCGACGCGTACGCGAGCGCGTACGGAAAAACGAAGCGCCCGGACGTGCTCGCCGACGCGCACGACATCGTAAGCTACGTCGAGCGATTCCTCACGAGCCCCGACGGCACGTTCTACGCGAACCAGGACGCCGACGTCGGCGCGCACGACGAGCACACGCGCTTCGTCACCGGGCACGCTTACTACGCGATGGACGAAAAAGGACGGCTCGCCGTCGGACAGCCGTGGATCGACACGCACGTGTACGCCTACGAAAACGGCCTGATGATCGCCGCGCTCGTCGATCTCGCGCGGGATGCAGGCGACGACGCCACGCTCGCGCGCGCACGCCGCGCGGCCGATTCGCTCCTCGCGACTCACGTCGACGAAACGGGCGCCGTCGCTCACGATTCGCAAGCAGATCACGTCCGCTTTCTCGCGGACGCCGCGAGCCTCGGCCGCGCGTGCGCGATGCTCTATGAAGCGACGCACGACGCCCACTATCGCGACGCGGCCGTGCACATCGAAGCGCGCATGGTCGAAACCCTGCTCGACCCCGCGACGGGCGCCTTCTTCGAACACACCGTCGACTCCGACGCGGAAGGCGCGTTCCAACGCAGGCAACACCCCTTCCGCCCCAATGTGCTCGCCGCGCGCTTTCTCGCCGCGCTCGGGTCCATCACCGGCAAAAAAACCTACGGCGACCTCGGCCGCCGCGCCCTCGCCGCCGTTTCGACGCCCGTCGCGCTCGACGACCAGGGGCGCATCCTCGGTAGCTACTTGCTCGCGTTGGACGAGCTCGGCGCCGCGCCTGCCGCGGCGAAAGTGCCCTCCGCGAAACCGGTGCCCACTGCGAAACCGGTGCCCGTCGCGAAATAGTTTCCACGCGATCGCGTTCGCGGGCGATCTGACGTCGCCGGTGGCGAACCTTCGACGCGCCAGGGGTTCGAGCGCGCGGTGCAGGCAAATTGCGCCGGCGTGACGCGGCATGCAGCGTGCACTGAAGCGCCGGTGTGGTGATGAGCGCCGGAAAAATCCAAGGGGTGCCGCTCGGGCTCGCGGCGGCGCATTCGAGCACGCTCGTCGGGCTCGAAGCGCGTCCGATTCGCGTCGAGGTGTGCTGTACGCGCGGGCCCGCGTTCTTTCAAATGGTCGGGCTCGCGCAGGCGGCCGTGCGCGAATCGCGGGTCCGCGTCGCCAGCGCGCTCGCGCGTCTCGGCGTGCTCCTCGACGAATACGCCATCACGGTCAATCTCGCTCCCGCGGATCTGAAAAAAAGCGCTGCAGCTTTGGATTTGGCGCTCGCAGCGGCCGCGCTCGACGCGGTGGGGAAGCTGCGCGAGGGCGCGCTCGACGGCGTGCTGCTGCTCGGCGAGCTGTCGCTCGACGGCGCGCTCCGCCCGATCCGCGGCGTGCTCCCCCAGCTCGACGGCGCCCGCGGACGCGGTTTCACGAGCGCGATCGTCCCGGAAGGCAATCGCGCCGAGGCCGGCTTGGTCTCCGATTTGACCATCCACGTGGCCGGTTCTCTCGCCGACGTGGTGGCGCACCTCGAAGGCACGCGTCCCCTGCCCGTCGTGCCACGCACGCAGTTTTCGCCGGAAGCGGCCGCGTCCGCGCCGGATCTCGCTGAGGTGCGCGGCCAGGAAACGGCGCGGCGCGCGCTCGAAATCGTCGCGGCCGGCGGGCACAACTTGCTCATGCTCGGCCCGCCGGGTAGCGGAAAAACCCTGCTCGCGCGCGCGCTCCCGACCATCTTGCCGCCGCTCGGCTACCAAGAGGCGATCGAGGCGACGGCGATCCACAGCGTTGCCGGGCTCGTCGAACCCGAGCGTGGCATCGTCGCGCGGCGTCCATTTCGCGCGCCCCATCACTCGGTGAGCGACGCGGGCCTCGTCGGCGGCGGGGACTTCCCTCGCCCCGGCGAAGTGAGCCTCGCGCACCACGGCGTGCTCTTTCTCGACGAGCTTCCGGAGTTCCGGCGAAGCGCGCTCGAGTCGCTGCGCCAGCCGCTCGAAGACGGCGCGGTGTGCATCGTTCGCGCGCGGGCGCGAGCGTGGTTTCCGGCGCGCCCGGTTCTGGTCGCAGCGATGAATCGATGCCCTTGCGGCAACCTCGGGCACCCGTCGCGGCCGTGTCGCTGCACGCAGAAAGCGCGGCGCGGTTATCTCGCGCGCCTCTCGGGTCCGCTGCTCGATCGCATCGACGTGCACGTCGGCATGCCGCCCGTCGAAGTCGACGCGCTGGTGCGCGGCAAGCCCGGCGAGTGCTCGGCGTCCGTGCGCGTCCGCGTGCTCGCCGCTCGCGAACGGCAACTCGCGCGCGTCGCGAACGGCCTGGTGACCGCGACGTCGAACGCGACGCTCTCGCAGTCGGAGCTCGCGCGGGTGGCGCCGCTCGATTCCGAGAGCGAGAAGCTCGTCGCGGGCGCCGTCGAGCGGCTCGGTCTCTCCGCGCGCGCGTTCACGAAGGTCGTCCGCGTCGCTCGAACCATCGCCGACCTAGAAGGGAGTCACGCGGTGCGCGCGTCCCATATCGCGGAAGCCATTCAGTCGCGCATCGTCGATCGCGATCTGTCGGGGTAGTTACGCCCCAGCAAACCCGATCCAACGCCAAGCAAATCCCGAACAAATCCCGAATCGGCGGAACATTCTGTAGGGATCGAAGTCGGGCGCAGCAGCGGGCGAAGCGTCGCGAAAAGCGAGCGTGCCCGGGTCGTGGATCGCGACAGCTTGATGTAAGCTGGCGTGCGAAGGGAGTAGACGAATGGTTCGGCTTGGCCAGACCGCTAGTGAAGTTCCCGGGGCTCACACGACGACGGCAAAGCGTCGGTGGGCGTCGTTCGGAGCCGTCGCGTTCGCCGGTGCGATCGGCCTGCTCCCGCTCGGCTGTGGCTCGAGCTCTTCGGGGGGCGGCAACGCAAACGGCGGGGCGAGCGGCGGCGGCGCGCTGGGCTCGGGGGGCAGCGTCGATTCCGGGCCGACGAGCAGTAGCGGCGGCGGCGCGAGCGGTACCGGCGGTGCGACGGCGCTTCCACCGGCTTCACCGGAATGCATGATGCTCGTCGCTCATGAGACCGACGTGTGCGGCACGTTCTCCGAGCAGACGAACCTGCAGAGCTGCATCGATGCGACGACGCTCTACGCCCCACAAGGGTGTGGAGCGGCGTGGAACGCCTACGTCACCTGCGCGACGACCGCGACCATCGACTGCACCAAGGGCCCGATGGGATGCGACACGCAGAAGAGCGCGTACTTCGCGTGTCAGCAGAAGTTCACCTCGGCGACGGGGTGTAACCGGAGCGCAGGCAACGACAGCCAATGCCTCGGACAAACTCCGTACGGCTTTTTCTGCAATCCACTTCCATCGAACTGCTTCCCGCTCACCACCGCTGCCGCGAATGCTGCGTGCTGTAGCGCGTTCCCGCCGCAATAATCCGCCATTTCTTGGGGTTGCGCGGCACGTCGCGGCAACGTCGCGCGGGGGTTCGATGTCGCAGGTTCTCCGACTTGGATGAGCATCCTGCAACACTCTGCATTCAATGATCGCCGGAAAGGGCCGTTCATCTCGACGTGGCACCTCGTTCGTTGCTCGATTCCGCACCGCGGATTTCGTCGATGGATGAATACGGGACGGCCAGCGACCGGCCGGGCGAGGGCGAAGAACGGCGCGCTCGCGTCCTTGCGGTCGTAGCGGAAGAGGAACGGCGCGTGGCGCTCGAGCGGCTGCTCGACGGCGAGGGCCACGAGATCCTCTGTCTCTGCGACTCGGACGAGGTGATGCGTCTCGTCGACGAGTTCGAACCCGATCTCGTGCTCATCGAGATGGATCTTCCCGACGGTAGTGGACTCGAGCTCTGTGGCGAGCTCAAAGCGAGCGATCCGCGCCAGCCGTTTCCGGTCGTCCTCGTCGGTCACCAAGCGTGCAGCGAGGCGATCGTTGCGGCAGGGCTCCTCGCCGGCGCCGACGACTTCGTGTTCGCACACGAACGCCAGATCGAGCTCAAAGCGCGGCTCCGCGTGCAGCTCCGGAACAAGCGACACCTCGACGCGCTGGTCCGGCTCCGCGGCGAGCGCGACAGCTTGAAGCGCGACGCCGAGCTCGATCCGCTCACCGGCATGTTGAATCGTCGTGCCCTCGTCCGCGCGGTGAACAAAGGATGCAGCGCCGGCCGGCGCTTCGGAACCTTGTTCGTCGACGTCGACCACTTCAAGTCGATCAACGACCGCCTCGGTCACGACGTCGGTGATCGCGTGCTCGTCGGTCTCGCCGACCTCCTGAAAGCGTGTCTTCGCCCCGGCGACATCGTCGGGCGCTACGGCGGCGAAGAGTTCGTCGCGGTCATCGCCGGCGCCGGTCCGGAATCGCTCAAGCTCGTCGCGGAACGGCTCCGAAGCACCGTCGCGGGGACGACCCTCGACGAGGCGCTCGCCCTGTCGGTGACGGTCAGCGTGGGCGCCGCCTTGTTCGATCCGCGCCGCGCGGAAACGCCGGACGCCTTGCTGCGTCGCGCCGACCTTGCGCTCTACGAAGCCAAGCGGCTCGGACGCAATCGCGTCATCTTCGACAGCGGGCAGAAAGCCGAACCCACCGCTGTGGCGCCCGCGACCAACGTCGTCGAGTTCGACACCACTCAAAGGATCCCCCAGGGATGAACGCCCTCGACGTCATCGAAGCGCAGACGGCGGAGCTCGCGCCCGAGCTCACCGAGAAACCTCGTTCGGAGCTCGAGCTCGCGCTCGTCAAGAAGATGGAGACCGGTCGAGCGGCCCTCCCCGTGCTCCCTCGCGTCGCGACGCATGCATTGAAGCTCGCCGGCAATCCCGAGGCGAGCGTCTCCGAGCTCGGACGGTTGATCGACGGCGACCCGCCCATCGCTGCGCGATTTCTATCGGTTGCCAACAGCGTCATTTATTTCCGCGGGCTCCGGACTTCTTCGACGCAGGCCGCCATCGTGAGGCTCGGCCTGCAGCACACGCGCGACCTCTTGTTTCAAGTCGTCTACGCCGCGTCGATGACCGGGCTGAAGCGGTTTCACGAACAGGTGCGCCGTTCGTTCGACCGCAGCGTCGTGTGCGCCCTCGCGGCGCGGCAAGCCGCCGAGATGCTCTCCATCGACCTCGACTCGGCGTACATGTGCGGCCTGCTCCACGACATCGGCGAGGCGCGCATTTATCGCATCCTCGAGGAACTGCGGCCGCCGCCGGGAGGCGACGGAGAAATCGCCGAGCTCGTCGCGGCGTACCATTGCCGCGCCGGAGCCGAGGTCGCCAAGGCGTGGCAGCTCCCCGCCGAGATCGTGGACGCTTGCGCGCTTCACCACGAACCGGGCGAGTGCACGCCGCACGTGAGAGTCGTGAAGATCTCCGACGCGGTCGCCGACGCCGTCGAAGGCAACTTCGATCCCGACCGCTTTCTCGTGCTCGGGCTGCAAGAGGGTGCCGCGCGAGATCTCGTGAACGCCGCGCTGCCGCCGGGTAAACGCTTGCCCCCCTCGAACCGTCCGAGCGGAGTCTCCATGAGATCGCCGGACGGCCCGATTTCGCGCGCGCCGCGCTGACTCACCCGCCGGTCGCGAGCGCCGAAGACCGTCCGAGCGGACGTCCGAAGGCATCGGTCGCGACGATTTCGACGAACTTCGGCGTCTTCTTGACGGCGATCGACGTGTCGAGGCCGTTCCAGTCTGTCTCCGCGATCGGAACGAGTGCGCTCTCGCGATCGCCGCCGAGCACGAACCAATGCGCGACCTCGGTGGCGCCGTTCCAAACGGCGTGCACGGTCGCCGTGCCGTCCGCGCTCGCCTGAACCGTCGCGCTCGGCGCCGTCGCGGGGAGCCCGATCCACTCGAAGCGATACGACCGATACGTGTCGTAGCCGGTCGGGACGCTCGCGTCGAAGAGCAAGTGGTTCCAGGCGTCGAACTCCGAGACGCGCCCGGTAGCGCCCCAACCGACGAACGTGTCGTCGTTGTCGAGCGCCTGCGAGTTGCCTTGAGACCCCGCCGAGAGCGCGTCAGGGTGCTCGAAGGATCGGACCAGAGACGCCGTGCCGTCGCGCCGATCGTGGTGCACCCAGATCACCCGTGACGGACCGATCGTCGATTCGTTGTCGAAGATGCGAACCGTGTCGAGCCCGGCCGCGAAGGGATTGTGCTGATACGCAAACGTCGCGCCGGGCCCCTGGGCAAAGTCGCTTTTCTTGCCGCCGAGCCGCCAGATCACGTCGCCGGTGTGCCGGTCGAGCTTGTACTCGGCCGAGGCGTTGCGCGCCGAGATGATGAGGTTGCCGTCGTAGTCGATGTTCACCGCGTTGACGTGGAAGTAGTCGTACGCCGTAGCGGACGTGGTCGGCGCCGCGACTTCACTCTCGTCGAGCGCGATGTGATCCAGGCTGTGCCACTCGAAGAGCACCTTGCCGCTCGCGACGTCGATCTCCTGCACGATGCCGTCGAAGACCTGACCGTCGGCGGGGCCGCCGACCGACGACAGATCGTAAGGCCGCTGGTGATAGACGGTGATGAGCGCCGTGCCTTCGGGCGTGAGGTGGAACTCATGCGAATCGGCGCTGTAGCCGTTGCCGGCGTTCACCGTCGCGACGACGCGGTACGATCGGTCGAGGATCGTGTCGGTGCCTTCTCCGTGACCGGCACCGGTGTGGCTCGATCCCGTCCAATAGGTGAGCACGGGCTCGCCACGATAGCGTTGAACCCGAAAATCGGTCACCTGCAGATCGATCGACGAGACCGGTTGAAACCAGACCGGTCTACCGCGGTCGTCGATGATCTCCGGACCCTGTGGACCGGTGACGCCCGGCCCGGTGATCTTCGGCGCGAGAAACACGAACCCTCTGGCGACCCGGGGATTCGATTTGAGGATGGTGATGACCGGCGGCGCGACGGGCGCCGCGGTTTGTGCGAGCGCGGTGCCCGGGTCGGTCGCGATCGACACGACGAGCGCCGG
>DATBBD010000617.1:0-1896 GCA_036271175.1 Polyangiaceae bacterium
CAACGTGCGGCCATAACGCTTGCCGTACTTGTCGACGAAGTGCTCGAGCAGCCGCGGAATGTCTTCGCGTCGCTGCCGCAAGGGCGGAATGTTCACCTCGACGACGTTCAGTCGGTAATACAAGTCCTCGCGGAAGGTGCCGCGCTCCATCGCTTTGGCGAGGTCGACGTTGGTGGCGACGATGACGCGCGTGTCGACCTTGATCTTCTTTTGTCCGCCGACGCGGTAGAACTCGCCGTCCTGTAGCGCTTGCAGCAGCTTGGCCTGCATCGAGACCGGCATTTCGCCGATTTCGTCGAGGAACAACGTGCCGCCGTCGGCGAGCTCGAACTGGCCGGGCTTCGTCTTTTGCGCGCCGGTGAACGAGCCGCGCTCGTGGCCGAAGAGCTCCGACTCGAGCAGCTCGCCCGGCAAGGCGGCGCAGTTGATCTTCACGAAGACGCGCGGCGCGCGCTGCGAACGCGCGTGCACTTCGCGCGCGACGACGTCTTTGCCGACGCCCGATTCGCCCGTGATGAGCACGGGAACGTCGGCGTCGGCGATGCGCTCGATGAGCTCCTCGACGCGACGCATGGCCGGGCTCGTGCCGAGGTGCGTGCCTTGCGCGATGGCCGGCTTTGGTGCGACTTGGGCGCGCGGACGATCGCCGACGACGCGCTCGAGAATCTCGCGCAGCTCTTCGACGTTGAAGGGTTTGGTCACGTAGTCGGTGGCGCCGGCGCGCATCGCGCGGACGACGGTGTCGGCTTCGTCGAGCGCCGAGCACATGACGACGGGCGACTTGCCGCCGCCGGCGCGGTAACGCCGCAAGGTCTCGACGCCGTCGAGCTCGGGCATGATGACGTCGAGGACGATGACGTCGGGCGCGGGCGTGCGCGAGAGACGTTGCAGCGCCGCCTGACCACCGGCCGCACCCTCGACGGCGAAGCCCAGCGCGTCGAGCAGCATCCCCAGATACTCGCGGCTCGATTCGTCATCGTCGACCACGAGCACCGATAATGTATCTGTCGCCATTCGATTTGGCTCCATAGGACTTCCATTGGAGTGCACTTCGGATGCCACCTGGATGTCCTTACGTTTCCTTGCTCCGACGGCGAGCGCTGCGTAACGCTGTGCTTGCACGCAACACAAAGCGGCGCTCGACCGGCAAGCGCTGCACACGCGCGCGAGCGTGACGACCGTATTCCGCGACGATACGGGAGGCACGCGATTCGCATCGGCCTATCTCTTTGGAAGCCACACGAGGAGAAGCGACATGGAGAAGACGACCGGCGGGATCAAGACGGCGAATGGCAGCTTCACGGCGCACGCGGAGGATCTGGGCGAGCAGGCGATGGCGCAGATCGATCGATTGCGCGAGCAGGCCGGCGAAATCTCGGAGCGTGTCGTGGGCTTCATCAAGGAGCGTCCCGGCACGTCGCTGCTGATCGCGGCGGCGGCCGGTTATCTCATCGGCCGCATTGTGCGGTCGTAAGCGACCTTCAACCAGGAGATGGCGAACATGGATTTCAACAAGAAGGACATTCTCAGCGCGCTGGGTCTCGAGACGGAGTCGAGCTTCTGGACGGCGGCGATGGCCGGGTTCGGCGTGGGTTGCCTCGTCGGTGCGGCGGTCGCGATCATGGTCGCGCCGAAGTCGGGGCGCGAGCTGCGCTCGGACATCACCGACAAGGCGCGCGATCTCATCAATCGCGGCAAGGATGAGGTTGCCAGCCTGAATCTCGGGGGGAAGAGCTCGTCGCCGACGTATTGAGCGCGGCGGCAGTCGGGGTGGAAGACGAAAGAGGCGGCCGAGGATTCGGTCGCCTCTTCTCGTTTTGGCGCGCAACTTTTCGGGCGTGGAGCCGATAAAAGGGGAGGGCGGTCGGGGGAAGCGAGAGTGCCCACCATCCTCTT
>DATBBD010000618.1:0-3060 GCA_036271175.1 Polyangiaceae bacterium
GCGGGCGGTTCTTCCTGACGGCGGTGATGATTTGTCGAGCGGCCTCCGAGGGCGGCATGGCTCGATTCGCGAACTGCGATACGAGCCCGCTCTTTCGCTGCTCTGCTTCGCCGACGTAGCGCGCGTCGCGAACGATGTTCGTCGCGATGCCGCCCGGGTGCACGCTGGTCAGGCCGACGGCGGTGTCGTCGAGCTCAGCGCGGAGCGATTCCGAGAAGCCGCGGACCGCGAATTTGCTCGCGCAATACGACGTTTGAAGCGGGACTCCGATGATCCCGAAGACGCTCGAGATGTTCACGATGTGGGCTTCTTCGGCGCGCAGAAGCGCCGGCAGGAAGAATTTGCATCCGTAGACCACGCCCCAAAAATTGATGCCCATGAGCCACTCGAAGTCTTCGAGCGACACGGTTTGGAAACTCGACACGACGGTGACGCCCGCGTTGTTGAACAGCATGTTCACGCCGCCGTGGTACGCGAGCACTTCGTCCACGAGCGCCCGCATCCGTTCCTTGTTCGCGACGTCGACGCCGTGGCGACTCACTCGCCGGCCCATGCTTTCGATCTCGGTCGCGACCTCGGCGAGCTTGGTTTCGTCCCGATCGACGAGCGCGAGATGGCACCCTTTTTGAGCGAGTTCCGTCGCCAGCGCCCTGCCGATGCCGCTCGCCGCTCCCGTGACTACCGCCGTGCGTCCTTCGAATCGTCGCATGGCGGACGCGTATCATTCCTGTTCGGCTCTGGGCAGCGCAGATCGCGAATAACGGCCAAAAACGGGCCTGGGTGCTACGCTGCGCGCTGATGTTCGACGGTGGTCTCGGCGCGCTGATACGGGAAAAGGTCGAGCAGGCCATGAACGATCGCGGGCACGCGACGATTCTCGTCGCCGGCCGGAGCGGCGTCGGCAAGAGCACGCTGGTCAACGCGGTGTTCCAGGGAAACCTCGCCGAGACCGGTCACGGCCGACCCGTCACTCGCGAAATTCGCGAATACACCAAGCCGGGCCTGCCGCTGTCGCTCATCGATTCGCGCGGGCTCGAGCTCGAACACTATCGCGAGACCTTGGCGGAGCTGGCGCGCCTGGTGGACGAACGGCGGCGGGACGGAGACCCGAATCGTCACGTGCACTGCGCGTGGGTTTGCATCAGCGAAGACTCGCGCCGCGTCGATCCCGGCGAGACGAAGCTCGTCGAGATGCTCTCCGAACGCGGCGTTCCGGTCATCGGCGTCGTGACGAAGGCGCGCGCCGACCAGGGGTTTCGCGCCGAGGTGCAGCGACTCTTACCGCTCGCGAAGAACGTCGTATCGGTGCGCGCCATGCACGAGATCCTCGACGAAGGGCACGAGCTCTTGCCGCGCGGGCTTCCCGAGCTCGTCGAAGCGACGATGGTGCTCATCCCCGAAGGGCAGAAGACGGCCTTCGTGGCCGCACAAAAAGTGAGCCTCGGGCTCAAGCAACGGCGCGCGCGCGGGGTGGTCGCCGGGGCCGCTGCTGCGGCGGCGGCAGTCGGAGCGACGCCGATCCCGTTCGCGGACGCGACGCTCCTCGTCCCGATTCAGATCGGCATGCTCGCCGGCATCGGTGCGACGTTCGGGCTCGATCTCGACGAGTCGTTCATGGGCACGTTGCTGTCGTCGCTCACCGGTTCGTTCGGCGCGACCCTCGCCGGGCGAGCCATCGTGGGGGCGCTCTTCAAGATGATCCCCGGCGCGGGTTCGCTGATCGGCGGCGCGATTTCCGGCGCGACCGCCGCTACCCTCACGACGACGCTCGGCGAAACCTACGTCGCCGTGCTCATGCGGGTTCTCGAGAGCTCGCACGGCGAAAAGCCCGAGCCCGGCGTCATTGCGAAGGCCCTCGCCCGCGCCCTCGAAAAAAAGCGCGGCGGCGGCTCGTAGCAGCCGGCTTCGATGCGCGTCTCACGCCTCACTCGCGGCGCCGTTCGCCGCGGTGGGTTCGGCGCGCTCACTTCGCCGCAGCGTGGTCGTGCAGGTAGCGGTCGTAGGCGCCGTCGGCGAGCATCGGATCGGCGGCGAGCTCGGGGTGAGGGACGTCCGACGGCGTGCCGCCGTCGAAGAGCCGGGGGAGGTCGAACGCGACGAATTTGCCGAGCACGTGCGGCGCTTCGCTGACCCAGAGCCGCCGCGTCGCCGTCTCCATGACGACCGAGTGCGTCGCGATCAGGGCGTCGATGGCCCGGCGATCGCCGAGCGCGAGGTGCACGCCGTTCGCGCCCTGTCGATCACGGAGGAGCGCGATCGCGTCGCTCACGCCGACCGGCCGGGTCTCACCGCGGAGGAGCTCGTCGCCCCGCGCGCGCCGCGGCAAGGTCGACGAGATCTGCCGGATGCGGAGGTTCTTCGGGTCGGACGCGTATGGCCCTTCCAGGTGGTTCGTCACGACGGCCTTGTCGCCGAGGGCGCGCACGAACGGCGGCGTGCCCGGCACGCGCTCGACCGCGACGGCGTGTCCCGCCGCGTCGTTCACGATGACGATATGGCTCACCAGTGGGTCGGTGGCGGCGAGCGCGCGGATCGCTTCGTCGGTGGTGCGTGCGGTCGACAGGACGCGTCTCAGTTCGTGCACGACGGTCTCGCCCGTCATGCGCGTGGGGCCGGCGCGCGCGCCGTGAACGACGACCGCGACGCCCTCGCGGTTCATGCCGCTGACCACCCCGACGAGCCCCGCCCACGCGACCGACGCGAACGGAATCGCGCCGGTCTCTTCGACGAAGAATACCGCCTTTTTCCGGTCGAAAATGTCGTCCACGTCGAAATCGAAATTCCGCGCGAGAATCGGCGAGCCCAGGGCCGCGGCGCCGCCGAACGTGAACGTCGTGCACCCGACGAGCGGCGAGCGTTCGTAGCCGAGCGAGATGTCGTAGAGCGCCGTGAGGTAGACGAAGCGCTGGTACGTGTCGAAGTGAGCGAGAAACGGGTCCGGCGTGAACGCGAGCGCGGAGGCGGCGAGCTCCCGGCGCCGAGCGTCGGACATCGAGCGTTCGACGTGGCGATACGAGAAGCCGGCGATGTCGAGCAAGAGCGCGCGCGCCACGGCGCTCG
>DATBBD010000619.1:0-4548 GCA_036271175.1 Polyangiaceae bacterium
GCAGCCGGTGGCGACTCGGCCGCCGGTGGATCTTGCGGCTTCGAAGATGGCTCCGCCCGAGCGCTCGCGGACGACGAGGGTGTTTCTCGAACGGCGCTCGGCGGGCTCGGCGAACGCGAGTCGCACGCGATCGCGCTCGCCACCGCGAGGACCACCGCGGCGCTCGTGCCGTGTCGTGCCCGCGGCGTCATGCCGCGCCATGATGCCGTCACTTCCGCATTCCGGCCCAGTGAAACGAAGTTCCTCCGCGAAGGCCGCGAAGGCGTCGCGCTCAGGGGCCGGCCTCGGACGCCTCGGGCTTCGCGCCGGCATCGGGCTTTTTACCGCCCGCGTCGGCGTTCTCGAGCCCGCAGGGGTCACCGGTCGGTCCACCATTGGGCCACGAGTGCGGGCAGTGGTTCGACGTGCCCAAGCTCGCAGCGTTTTCGATGTGATACATGCGGCAATTCAGGGTGTCCGTCGAGTCGTAGACCTGTCCGCTCAGGTCACCTTTGCCGGGCGTCGGGGCGAGGTACGAATAGGACTGGCAATCGGTCGTGCAGTTGCTCGAGCCGTCGTCGTAGGCCAGCGTCGATTGGCAGATCGCGGCATACGCGGCGCAGAAATGAGAGCACACGGCGGGTTTCGCGCCGGGGCAATCGCTGAGCGGCCCCGCTTGCTGGCACTCGAGGTCCGGGTTCTCGGCCGCCGCCTTCGCCGCATCGAGGCGACACTGGTTCAACGTGTCGTCGAACACGCCGTCGAACTTCCGGCAATTGTCGACGCTCAAGTACTCGGCATGCGGGCCCGAGCAGTTCTGCATCACGATGCAGCAGTAGTCGTCGGGGGGGCAGGTCGGGTTCGCTTCGTCGATGCCGAGCACCGCGTTGCAAGCGACCGCCCCGACGAGAGCGGCACCGAGCGCGCGGATCGTGAGGAGGCGGCCGCTCACCATTGCCCGGTCACCATGGCGCTGCCCGGGCCGGCCACGACCCGGACGCTTCCCGAGCTCGCGCCGTGTTTGTCGCCCGACGGCTCGGTGATCCAGAGCACGATCCCTCCGGCCACGGCGACCAAACCGAGACCGCCGAGGACGGTCGCGACGTTGCCGCTCGAGCGAGCGTCGTTCCGCTGGGACACGCCCTCCGGGTAACAGCTGTTCGTCGAGTTCGGGTCACAATTCTTGAGCGAGTCGTTGTATTTCGACTTCGCGCTCACGGCGAAACCGGCCCCCACCGCGAGCGCCACGACGCCCGCGCCCCCAATCACCCAGCCGATCGTGCGCTGCGCGTGCGACGCGGGCGGGACCGGTTCGGTAGCGGCAGCAGGCGCCGCGGGTGCCGTCGACGTCGGAGAAACCGGCGCGGTGGTTTGGGCTGTCGGTGCGCCTGCGACGGGTGGAGGCGAAACCGACGATGTCGTCGACGACGTTTGAAGCGGCGGGACGACGACCGCGGTCGTTCGCGGCTCCGCGGCGATCGTCAAGGTCGTGGTCCAGGTCTGTCGCCCGGGCGCGCTCGCCTCGACGGCGTGGGGGCCCGGATCGACCGGCAACGGCACGCCCCAAGAGGCGTCACCGACCGGCAGCCCGTCGAGTTTCACGGTGAGCCCCTCGACCGGCGATTCCGCGGTGACCGAGACGCGCGCGAGGCTCGGCGCGAGCGCATCCGCGTGATGCACGGACGCCGTCACGAGATCTTGCCGTTGAACGGATGCGGCGAGCGACGCCGCTTCACGATACGTCGCCCACGCGGTCGCGGTGCGCCCGGTCTTCTCGTAACAGTTGGCGAGATTGAGCAACGTGCCGGCGGTCGGATCGAGTCGTTCACTGTCGGCGAACTTCGGACAAGCGTCGGTCGCGTTGCCGGCGGCCATCAAACGGCGTCCCTCTTCGAACATCGCTTCCGCCGTCACCTTCGCGCCGCCCGCTTGCTGCGCGTGCGCGCCTACTGCGAGCGCGGTGGTCGAGCTCGCGACGAGCAAGGAAACGAACGAACGGCGTAAGGAAGATTCAGCGAAGCGCGGGAATATCATCGTCACTCGAGCGGTGGATTGAACCTGGAGAGCCAGGCGAGCCAGGCGTCTTGGTTTTCGTCGGTGGGATGGGGTGAGCGTGCCGGGGCGGCGAAGACTCCGTCACGGGAGCCGCCGTCGGGCTAGTGAGCGAACGCGGCGACGACGGAGAGGCGGACGGCGCCGCTTCGGCAGCTGCGCTGGTTTCCGGCGATACGACTGCGGAGACGGACGACGGTGCCGTTTTTTCGGCGACCGTGGCGCTTTCGGCGGGAGCCGCCGGTTCATCGGTCGGCATCGACGCGCCTTGAGACGCCGCGGCCTTGGGCGACGACGAGGGCGCGTTTCGCTGCATGAACCAGATCACGATCGCGCTGACCAAGCCCAAGAAGACGCCGATGGAGAGCGCTTTGGCCCAGGTCGGGCTCGAGGCCGCGCGAACCGGCGAAGACCCGCTCCATGGAGCCGGAGTCGCCGGCGTCGCCGGCGGCACGGGTCCGCTCGGCGTGATCACGCCGGGCCTCGACTCGCCGGAACCGAGACGCTGAGTGCGCCGTAGACTC
Source organism: Polyangiaceae bacterium (assembly GCA_036271175.1). Lineage (GTDB taxonomy): Bacteria > Myxococcota_A > Polyangia > Polyangiales > Polyangiaceae > DASZVB01. The sequence goes on from DATBBD010000619.1 coordinate 2,556, forward strand.
TTCGCGGAGGCTTCGGTCGCGAACGGTTCGAGCGCCGTCGCGAGCTCGACCACGCCGGCAAACCGTCGCTCGCGATCTTTCTCGAGGCATCGAAAGACGACCGCGGCAAGCGCGGCGGGGACGTCGGCGCGCCGTTCTTCGATGGGCGGAGGAGGATCTTGCGCGATCTGCAGCGCGAGTCCGGCCATCGTCTCGGCGTCGAACGGGAAGCGAGCCGTCAAGAGCTCGTACAATACGACGCCGAGCGCCCAGATGTCGGCGCGCGCGTCCACGTCGCGCGACGACTTCATCTGCTCGGGCGCCATGTAAAGAGGTGAACCGAGCACCGTCATGCTCTGCGTGAGGTTCTGGAGCTGCGGAGACGATTGCATCTTCGAGATCCCGAAATCGAGGACCTTGAGAACCGGTCCACCGCCCACTCCGGTGGTCAGAAACAAGTTCTGCGATTTCAGATCGCGATGCACGATGCCGAGCGCATGCGCTTCCCCGAGCGCCTCGCAGGCTTGCACGATCAGATCGACCGCGGACTCGAACGGCAACGGGCCTTGCTGCTGAAGGACCTCGGCGAGGTTCGCGCCCTCGAGGTATTCCATGACCATGAACGGCGCGCCGTTCTTGAGCGTCCCCACGTCGAGGACTTTGGCCACGTGCTCGCTCCGTAACCGGACGGCGAGTCGAGCTTCGCGAAGAAATCGCTCGGTCGACGCCGAGTCCTTCAGCGCCGCCGGCAGCACGAACTTCACCGCGACGATCTTGTCGAGCGTCAGGTGTGTCGCGGCGACGACGACACCCATGCCACCGGTACCGATGACTCGCTCGACCCGGTACTTGTCGGCAAGGATGTCGCCCGGGGCGACTGGAGCCAAGCCTTCATCGGTCCCCATTCGAAGTTCAGTTCTGGCCGATACCCTAGCCGATTGTCGCCGCCGACGCGACCGAGCTTCCGGACGACCAGGCCAGCGGTCCGAAACCGCGCGGCGACGCATCGGCCACGCCGCGAGACATACCGGCCGCTATACTTACGGGGAAGCGATGGACGATCACCGGCTGGTCGAGGTGTCGCCGAAGCACCGCATTCGATTGGCGAGTGAATACGCGGTGCTCCTGGAGAAGCCGCCCAAGCGCGATTTCGTGGTGAGAACCGTGGAGCGGCGGGAAGCGAACGGTCTCCCGCTGATGGCCGCCGAAATCACTATTGCAGGCAAAGAGACGCGGGAGCGGTACCCGCTCGCCGTCACCTACCCGCTTCACTTCCGTAAGACTTATTTCGCCGCCCGGCTCCACGGCGATCCGCGCCTCGAGTACGAAAGCAGCGAGAAAGCGGGCTCGGTGCTCGGTTACCCCGCGCCGATCGGATATGCCGCGCAAGAGTTTCGAAGTTGCCTGGTGCCGGGCGTGCCGTATCCGCGCATCTCGCCGTTCGGCAAGGACCCCGAAGATCGAAACCTGTACGCGGCGCGAGAGCTCGCGATTCCCGCGGCCGCTGGGCTCTGGCGCTTGGTGGAACAGGCGTTCCAGGCGCTCGTGACCTTGCACGACGCCGGGCTCGCGCACGGCGACGCCGAGCTGTCGAACTTCATCGTGTGCCCGAGTCCGCTCGAGCCGGTCTTGGTCGACTTCGAGACCGCCGTCGCTCGTTCGACGTTGAACGACGCCGACTGGGCCGAGCGCCGGCGGTTGGATCTCGCTCCTCTCCTCAAGGAAGCGCTGTTTTTGCAGTGCGCCCTCGGGCCGCAACCCGGCGCGCTCGCGAAGCACTCCATCGATGAAGCGGCGAAGCTCCTCAAGGCCCCCGAGCGCTTTCTCCGCGCCATCGATCAACAGCAAGACTTCGACGCTTCGTCGTGAGCGGAGACCTCGCCGGGGTCGGCGCGCGAGCGGCGTAACGTTTCGGAGCACGAATGCAAATCGGCGGCGCGCCGTCAGGCGAGCCGCCGATTTTCGGGCGAGTGAATCGCCGTGCCGCAATTCGATCAGCGGATGAAGAGCATCT
>DATBBD010000620.1:0-2941 GCA_036271175.1 Polyangiaceae bacterium
ATCGACGCCGCGCGTCGTCGTCACGCACCCGGACGCGATGGGTTACTCGACGGTACTCGACGCGCGCGATCCGACGAACCTCGGCGCCGCCTACGCGATGCGCGGCTCCTTATTTCAGGGTGTCACCGGGGAGGGGTCTCCATGAATCGGCCGAATCAAGAGCGTCTCGTCCGCTTCGCGTCGTGGGTCGTGTGCGCCGCCGCGATCTTCGAAAGCAACGCAAGCAAAGCCGCCCCCGCATCCGCCGCCCCGGTCGCCGCGCCGACGCCCGCGCCCGTCAGCGCCGCCCCCGCCGCGGGGCCCGTCCCCTCCAGCCGGAACGCTAGCGCCAGCGTCCCCGCGCCTGCCCCCGCGGTGTCTACCGTTCCCGCCGCTGCGCCCACCCCCGTCCCCCGCAGCTCTAGCTCTACCGTTTCCCCTCCTGCACCCGTCCCCCCGGCCTCTAGCCCTAGCCTTAGCCCTAGCTCTCCCGTCCCCGCGACCACCCCAGTGGTCGTAGCCGTCCCTGCCGCTCCGGGTCCGACCGCCGACGTCCCCGTCGCCGATGGTGCCCCCCCAAAAGAAGGTCGGTTCAACGTCGATTTCGGCGTCGATTCGACCTGGTATACCCAGAAGGGGTTCGACTTGTTCTCGGACTCCGACGTCGCGCATTCGCTCGCGATCGACATCGGGTACGCGGTGTATGCGAGTGGCCCGATCTCGGTGGTGCCGGAGCTCGGGTTCAGTACGAATTCGCAGTCGTCGGGCGCGCTGTTCGGCGGAGCGATCAGCTCGACGTCGCTCGACACGAACGCGTTTCACGCCGGCGCGAGCGTGCGTTACGCGATGCTTCCGTTTCTCGAGCCGGAGGCGCGTGTGACCGGCGGGTTTTCGTTCGTGCAGGCGAAGTTCAATCCGACGGGAGGGCCGTCGGAGCTCGAGAGCAAGAGCACGCTCCCGTTCGTGACGCTCGGCGGCGGCATCACCGTGCACACGCCCACGGGGACGTTCCAGACGAAGCAGAGCACGTTTCGCCGGCTCGTTCTCGGGGTCACCGTCGAGGGCGGCGTCGTGCTCGCGTCATCGATGGAGCTCACGCCGACCCCGACGCAGCCGTCGGGTCGCATCACGACGGTCGACCAGAGTCTCGGCTCGCTCGGGCGCTCCGGGCCGTTCGTTCGCGTGGTGTTGGGGCTCCGCTTTTAGGGCGCATCGGGTGCGGCGGTGGCGACCGCGGTTGCGGCCGACGCGCGCCGTCGCTATCTGGCTACCGACATGCGAGACGAGGTCGTCGCCTTACTAGGTCGCCACGTCGCCGCCGATTGGCGCGAGGAAGAACACCGCGCTCGGATGCTCGCGCTGCTCACGTCCCACACGCCGTTCGACCGGCGGAGCTACGAACCGGGACATTTCACGGCGAGCGCGTTCGTTCTTTCGCCGGAACGGGACGCCTTGGCGCTCATTTTCCACAAGAAACTGCGGATCTGGGTGCAGCCCGGGGGCCATGTCGAGCCGGGCGATGGGTCGCTCTGCGCCGCGGCCCGTCGCGAAGTCGCGGAAGAAATCGGCGTCGCGCTGGAAGAGCCCGACTGCGGTGCGGCGTTCTTCGACGTGGACGTGCATTCGATCCCGGCGCGTCCGGGCGAGCCTGCCCACGAGCACTTCGATGCGCGATTTCGCTTCGTCGCGACGTCGCGAACCCTCGCGCCGAACGACGAGGTCGAAGGCGCGCGGTGGGTCGCCTTCGACGACGTGGATCGTTTCGCGACGGATGAATCGGTGCGGCGCGCCGTCCGGAAGCTTCGCGCGACGATTCCGGGGGACGGCTTAGAAAAAGAAGGCCGTCCGCCGGACCGGTGAGGGCGCCGCTCGAGCTGTGCTACCGGGGGAGTCATGGCGATGGTGCTCGTTACGGGCGCAAACCGCGGGATCGGACTCGAATTGTGCCGCGCGCTCGACGCTCGCGGCGATTCGGTCGTCGCGGTGTGTCGCACGCCGTCGCCGTCGTTGGTCCGGCTCGGAGTGCGGGTCGAGTCGGGGGTGGACGTCGGAGACGCGGCCAAGGTCGATGCGCTCGCGCGAGCTCTCGAGGGAACGACGCTCGACGTCATCATCAACAACGCCGGTGTGCTCGGGTACGACGCGCTCGGCTCCATCGACTACGACTCGATCCATCGGCAACTCGAGGCGAACGCGATCGGGCCGCTGCGGGTGACGGAACGCCTCTTACCGCTCGTGCCGCCGGGCGGCAAAATCGCGCTCATCACGAGCCGCATGGGATCGATCGCCGACAACACGTCGGGCTCGATGTACGGCTATAGAATGTCGAAGGCCGCGCTCAACATGGCCGGTTCGTCGCTCGCCCGCGACTTGAAGCCGCGCGGCATCGCGGTCGTGGTGTTGCACCCCGGTTACGTCCGCACCCAGATGACCGGCAATCAGGGCTCCACGGACGCGCACGTCGCGGCGGCGTCGCTCCTCGAACGCATCGACGAGCTCAGCCTCGAGACCACCGGGCGCTTCCTGCACGCGAACGGCGAGACGCTGCCCTGGTGATACGAGGAGCGGCGTGAGGACGATCGTCTGGTTTCGCGGCAAGGACCTCCGCCTGCGAGATCACGCGCCGCTCGGCGAGGCGATGAAGGGCGGGGAAGTCGTGCCGCTCTTCGTGCTCGACCCGTATTTTTTCGCGCCCGAACGCGCGCAAAAATTCCCGCATCGGATGCAGTTTTTGCTCGAGTCGCTCGAGTCGCTGCGGAAAAATATCGAGCACAAAGGCTCGCGGCTCGTCGTGGTGAGCGGCAAGAGCACCGACGTCGTCCCCAAGCTCGCGGCGCGATGGCGCGCCGATCGCGTCGTGGGCCATCGATGGACGGAGCCCTTCGGACGCGAGCGCGATCGTCGCGTTCAGAGCGCGCTCTCGATTCCGTTCGATCTGTTCGAGGGCGAGACGTTGCTCACG
>DATBBD010000621.1:0-2645 GCA_036271175.1 Polyangiaceae bacterium
GCCGCAGCACCCACCGCTGCAGCGCCCGCGGGGGCGGTCCCGACCGAAGAGGACTACGAGCAGAAGGCGTCGTCGGCGATCACCACAACGAACGCCGCGCAGGAGCTCACGGCGATCGAAAAGGAAATTGGTCAGTGACGAAAGCTACCGTCGTTCTGTCGGCGCTCGCGCTCGGCGCGCTCCCGCTCGTTTCGTCGGGTTGTTACGTCGAGAGCGGACCTGCGGCGACTCCGTACGCAGAGCCCGCGCCGGCGCCTCAAGAGGTCGTCGTAGAAAACCCGCCGCCGCCTCCGCCGCCCGTCTACGAAGCGCCGCCCGCTCCGCCGCCCCAACCGGGGATGGTGTACGTGCAGGGCAATCATCGCTGGGATGGTCATAAATACGTCTGGGAGAAGGGCCACTACGATCGCCCGCCGCGTCCGAACGCGCGTTACGAGGCGGGTCATTGGGAACCGCGAGGCCACGGAAAAGTCTGGGTAAACGCGCGCTGGATGTAACCGTCACGCGCGCATCACGGGAACACGTCGTCTTGACGACGACGTGTTCCCATGACATTCCATCACTCGTCAGGGAGTTGATCATGTCGAGCCTCAATCAAATCGCAGCGAAGCCGTGCGTCCAAGGACGCGGCGGTTACAGCGCCGCGGTGCGCGAGGTTTCGACGAGCTGAGTTTTCTCTTCTCCGATTTCTCGACGCCGCGGCCCGAAAGGTTCCGCGGCGTTCGTCGTTTTGGTCTCGGAAAAGCTCGAATCCAGGGAAAAACAGCCATGATTACCGAAAATCAGCGCGACCAATTGAGGTGGCGACGAAAACCCCTCCCCGAGTTGGTCCGGCTCGCGTGGCCCATCATGGTCTCGATGCTCTCGTACAGCGTCATGACCCTCGTGGACACGCTGTTCGCCGGCCGGCTCGGGGCGGTTGCTCTCGGCGCGGTCGGTTTCGGCGGCGTCATCACGTTCACGTTGATCTGCTTCGCCGTCGGCGTGCTTCAGGGCAGCAAGGTGCTCGTCGCGCAGGCGGTGGGCGCGTCGCGCCACGATCGTATTCCGGGTTACATCGGCGCCGCGGTCGTTCTCGCCGTCGGGTTCGGCGCGTTCATTGCGCTCGCCGGTCAGCTCGTCGCGCTCGGCTTGCCCGCGCTCGCCGACGATTCCGCGGCGGTGCGCGTCGCTCAGCGCTACGTCGCGATCCGCCTGCTCGGCACGCCGATGGTGCTCGTCGCGTTCGCGGTGCGCGAGATCCGCTGTGCTCTCGGCGATTCACGCTCGCCCATGCGCACCGCCCTCATCGCGAACGGCTTTCACATTCCGCTGAACGCGACGCTCATCTTCGGGTTGCACCTCGGCGTTACCGGCGCCGCGATCTCCACGGTCATCGCGCAGAGCCTCGAAGCGGCGCTCCTCGTTCTCGTGCAGCGAAAGGACGGGCTCGGTCTCGCCGCGTGGACACGCCGCGACGTCGCCGATCTCTGGCACACCGGCACGCCCCTCGGTCTCGAGCGTCTCTTCAACGTCGGCTCGTTCTCCGCGCTCGTCACGCTCATCGCGCGCGTCGGCGATCGCGACCTCGCCGCGCATCAGATCGCCAACCAGGTGAACCTCTTCGCGGTGCTCCCCATGCTCGCCATCGCCGAAGCGTCGTCCGTGCTCGCCGGCCAAGCCGTCGGTGCGAACGAAGACGCGCTCGTCCGCCGCGTCGCTCGCCTAGGACTCGTGGCTGCCTTGATTTTTGGGGCACTCTGCGCGGCGGTGTACGTCCTCGTGGGGACGCTCATCGCCGGTGAGCTCACGTCCGACCACGACGTGCAAGCCCTTGCCGCGCGCCTCCTTCGCATCGCGGCCGGGTTTCAGCCCTTCGTCGCGCTCTATGTCGTCGGAGCCGCGACGCTCCGCGGCGCCGGTGACGTCCGCTATGCGACCATCGCGATGGCCACGATCGCCTGGGTCGTCACGCCCCCCCTCGCGGCGCTCCTCTGCTTCCACTTCCACCTCGGCGCCGCGGGCGGATGGATCGCGCTCGTCTGCGAATGGGCCGTCGGCGGAATCGTGCTCTACACGCGACTCGAACGCGGACGATGGCTCCCGCACGCGAAGCGGGCGCGAGAACGGTTGGCGGAAGAAAGCGCGGACTGGGACGCGGCGCGAGCGCCGGTCAGCGGATAGGGAAGAGAGGGCAGAGGGGAAGGGCAGAGGGGAAGGGCAGAGGGGCAGAGGGGGAAGGCCAGAAGGCCAGAAGGCCAGAAGGGGAAGGCCAGAAGGGCAGAGGGGGAAGGCCAGAAGGTGCCGGGTTCCGATCCCCTTCTGCGATTCCCTTCTGCGATTCTCTTCGCTTGGCTTGCTCAGTTTGGCAGCGTGCTCGGTCGCGTCCAGGCCGGGGCCTCGCTTCGCTCGGTGCGCTTCGCGCAGCCTGGACACGACCTGCGCGCGACTGCCGGCGGGATGGCGCGCTCGCGTTCAGCGGGCGCGAGAGGAGAGAAACCCGATGTCCCTTCAAGTCGCGTCATTCAGCATCGAATTGATTGCGTTGCTTCGTCCGCTGGTGCTTCGCATCCGGCGCTACGACAGATCGCTCGCGGACCAATTGGTGCGCGCGGCGAGTAGCGTCGCGTTGAACATCGCGGAAGGCGAATGCTCGGATCCAGGCA
>DATBBD010000622.1:0-6666 GCA_036271175.1 Polyangiaceae bacterium
CGGGCGGAAATCGGCGGCGAGGCTCGGCGGTTGCGGCGAGCGCCCGCGCCGGATCCGACGCGAGCTCGGCTTGCGCCTGATCGAGCCACCAAGCTTCGTTCGTCGCTTCCGTGCCGGCGCTGGCCGACGAACCGCGATTCGAGCGCGCCGTTCCGCCGTCGAGCACACGCGGAGCCTCCGGACTGGGCGGCGCGGCAACAGCCGGAGCTGCTTGCAAAGGCGGCTCGGACGACGGCCGCGATGGAACGGCCGCCGAGCGAACCCCGGTCACGGACGGCGCCGGTTCTTCGTGCGGCGCGTGATGCGCCGCGCCGAACCACACGCCCGCGGCGGCTGCGCTCGCCAGGGCGACGAGAGCCACCGCTTTGCCGAGCGCGGCGGCCGTCGTTCCCGATGCGACCGGCGCTTTCGCGACGCCGCCCGGCGCGATCGGCCAGAGCACGGGACCGAGCACAGCACGGAGCCGCTCGACTTGCTCGGACGTGCCGTGATCGTCGCGGCAGCGATTCACGAGCTCGCGCACGTCGTCGGGGACGAGCGACGTGTCGTCGGTCCAGCGCGCGGGATCGATTTGGGGTTTCATGCTCCCTCTTCGTCGCGACCGAGCGCGGACAAGACCGCTTTACGAGCCGCGTGCAGTCGCGAATAGAGCGTTTGCACCGGGCACTCGAGGACCTCGGCGATCTCCGGCATGGTCAATCCTTCGATCTCGTACAGAACGAACAGCTCGCGCGCGCGTTCGTCGAGTTCGTTGAGCGCGAGCTGGAGCCGCGACCGCGCTTCCAACCGCGGGACGGGTTCGAGACTCGCCGGCTCGGGCGCGCTGCGTTCCGGTTCTTCCGCCGGCACTTCGCGGCGCACGTGCGCACGCCGGCGATAGTCCGACGCCGCGTTTCGACAGATCGCGTAGAGCCACGTGCGCACGTCGGAGCGCCCCTCGAATGCGTCGAGCTTGCGGTGCACGGTGATGAACACTTCCTGACACACGTCGTGCAAATCCGCTTCGCGCACGCCGAGATAGCGGAGCACTCGGAGGGCGTAAGCAGCGTGGGCATCGAAGACCTGGCGCGTGGTCGGTCGCGGAGGGTTCATGCGGACTTCGAGGGGATGAGGGTCGACCGAGCCCGCTCCGCGATCTCGGCCCGTTGGGGGGCGCAGCCGCACGAAATTATCGACCTGGTCGCACGCCGCAACGACAAGTTCAAAATCGTGCACCGACGCCGAGCCACGCGCGCCCGCCGATTGGCGCGCCGCGGTAGACAGCCAGCGTGCCTTCCGCTGCGGTCGAATAGACGAAGCGATACCGGACGAACGGTAGCTCGACGGACGCGCCCGCGAGGAGCTCGAGCGGCCCGGCCAGGCGAAACCGGAGCTCTCCGCTCACACCTGCCGCGGCAAACACTTCGCGTGGGTTCGCGTCGGTGTCGAAGCCAAACCCGCGTGCGCGGAGCGGCCCGGCTTGCTCGACGAGACAGACAGCCCAACCGATGCGACGAGCCGATTCGAAGAGCGGGCACTGTCGAAGCTCGACCGTCCAGAGCGAGACCGTGGTCCCCTTCAGCGCGCTCGCCGCCGTTTCGCTTGCGTAGAAGTTCGCGGCCACCTCGAGCCGAAACCATCGCGCGAAGTCGAGGGCGAGCGCCGGGCGAAAGCCGGGAGCGAGCTCGGGCAGCACGCCGAAGGCGGCTTCGAAAGACGCGCTCGGTTCGAAGTGCAGCCGCTCCCGCGCCGGAGCCGTCCCTTCCGGAATGTCGATGGCTTCGCCGTCGAGCGAGCTCCGATCCGGCGCGGAGACCGCATGCTGAGCGCGCTCTTCCGCGACGCGGTGCCGGGTCACGTCGAGCATCAATCCGACCGCGAGAGCGACCGAGTCGTCGAGCGCCGAGCATTCGACCGCTCGAGTGGTCAATTCGCGAGAGCCGAGCGCCGCACCGTTCGCGTCGAAGAGCTCGATGCGCGCCGACCAACCGGCGTCGGGCGCCGGCCCGATTCGTCCCCGCACCACGATTTCCGGGACCCTCGTCGGCTCGAAAACGCGCCGTTTCCAGCGTTGCTCGACCGCGCGTGCGAGGGACGGTCCGTCGAGGCACTTCGCGCCGCCCGCCTCGAGGTTCCACTCGAGCCGCGCCGGAACCGCGGCGGCATCGGTAGCCGCGACCGACGGCGGAGTCGAAGGGGGTGGCGGGAACGGCATTCGTTGTTATGGAAGAAGCGCTGCGACTGAGCTGAACATCCGTTCAACAGAACGAACTGGTCAAACCGCGAGACTTGCTTGCGCGACTCGCGGGTCGCTAGCATAGAGATGCGCCCGCGCGTTGTGCGCTTGGCCACCTGAAACCCGAGCGGATCCTGCCTAGACAGAGAAACCCACTCGGTGTTGCCCGCGCCGCTTCGCGCCCCTCGACGTAGCGTCCGCGAGCAACGTGACACCGGGCTCGTCCCGATCGACCACGTGGATCGAAGGGAAAGCCGTCGCTCGAGAGAACACATGCAGCGGATCCGGATCTTCGACACGACGCTGAGAGACGGAGAGCAGTCGCCCGGCTACGGCATGAACGCCGCGCAGAAGCTGGTGCTCGCCCGTCAACTCGACAAGCTCGGCGTCGACGTCATCGAGGCCGGGTTTCCCGCGGCGAGCCAAGAGGACCTGGAAGGCGTTCGTTCGATCTGTCGTGAAGTCCGCCGCCCGACGATCGCGGCCCTCGCGCGCTGCGTGGACGGCGATATCGAAGCGTGCGCGCGCGCCCTCGAGCCGGCGGAGCACGCGCGCCTGCACATCTTCTTCGGCACGAGCCAGCTCCATCTCGACGCGAAGACTGGCTTGAACGAAGACCAGGCGCTCGAGCTCGTCATGCGCTCGGCGAAGCTCGCCGTGAAGCTCTTCGGCGAGGTCGAATTCAGCCCCGAAGATGCAACGCGCACGCGCGAAGACTTTTTGCTCCGCATCGTGCAGGGCGTCGTCGACGAGGGCGTCAAGGTCGTCAACATCCCGGACACCGTCGGCTACACGGTACCGTTCGAGTACAAGGCGCGCTTCGAGCTCTTGCGCGCGAAGATCCGCGGCATCGACAAGGTGACGCTCTCGACGCACTGTCACAACGACCTCGGGCTCGGCGTGGCCAATTCGCTCGCGGCCATCGAAGGCGGCGCGCGCCAGGTCGAGTGCACGATCAACGGAATCGGCGAACGCGCCGGCAACGCCTCGCTCGAAGAGCTGGTGATGGCGCTCCGCGTCCGGAACGACGTGCTGCCGTACGAGACCGGCATCAAGACCGAGCACATCTACGAGACGAGTCAGATCCTCTCCGCGCTCACCGGGTGCGCGGTTCAACGGAACAAGGCCGTCGTCGGACGGAACGCGTTCGCCCACGAGTCCGGCGTGCATCAACAGGGCATGCTGAAGGACCGGCGCACGTACGAGATCATGACGCCCGAGTCGGTGGGCGCGCCTCCGACACAGATCGTGCTCGGACGGCACTCGGGGCGTCGCGCGCTCGCCGCGCGGCTCGGCGAGCTCGGCTATCCCACGACCGGCGCCGCGCTCAATCACGTCTACGACCGCTTCTTGAAGGCCTGCGAGAACGGGCAAGCGCTCGACGACGACGCGCTCATCGCGCTTGCGCTCGACAATCGCCCGCCGGCCGCGCCGCCGTACGAATTGAACCTCGTTCAAGCGATGACCGGGTCGGTGAAGCCCGCGTCGTCGACCGTGCAACTCAAGCGCGACGGCCGCATGTACGCCTCGGCCGCTCTCGGCAACGGCCCGGTGGAAGCGTCGTGCATCGCGATCGACCAGATCACCGGCCACCCGGGGCGCGTCGTGAACTTCGAGATCCGCGCGGTCGGCGAAGGCCGCGACGCGCTCGGCGAAGTCGTCTTGCGCGTCGCGATCGGCAAGACGGAGTTCACCGGACGCGCCGTGAACACGGACATCGTCGAAGCCAGCGTGGAAGCTTATCTGTCCGCCATCAACAAGTACCTGTCGGTGACCCCGCTCGTGTTGCCTCCGCAATCGGAAGAGGTCACCGGACGAGCCCCGGAGCTCGTTTCTCGACGCACCCAAGAGGAAGGGCGACCGTGACCGAGAAGCATTCGTTTCGCATCGTTTCATTGCCGGGAGACGGCATCGGACCCGAGGTGTGCCGTGAAGGCGCACGCGTGCTCGAGCTGTGCGTGAAGCACGCCGGCAAGAAGCTCGAGCTCGTGGAGATGCCGCTCGGCGGCGTCGCGCTCGACGCCGGAAAGCCGGCGCTCCCCGACGAAACGCGAGCCGCACTCAGCGGCGTGGACGCCGTGCTCCTCGGTGCGGTGGGCCTACCGAAATACGACGGCGTCCCCGGCGACCGGCGGCCGGAAAAGGGCCTCCTCGATCTCCGCAAGATGCTCGGCGTGTACGCCAATCTTCGCCCGGTGCGGGCCGTCGAGGCGCTCATCGGCGCGTCGCCGTTGAAGGAAGAAATCGTGCGCGGGACCGACCTCGTCGTCGTGCGCGAGCTGCTCTCGGACGTGTACTTCGGCGAACCGCGCGGCTTCGACCCCGACGGCAAGCGCGCGTTCAACACGATGAGCTACACGGAAGAAGAAGTGCGACGCGTCGTGAAGCTCGCGTTCGAAATGGCGCGCGGTAGGCGCAAGCTCGTCACGTCGGTGGACAAGGCCAACGTGCTCGAAGCGTCGCAGCTCTGGCGCCGCGTCGCGAAAGAAGTCGGAGCCGACTACCCCGACGTGAAGCTCGAGCACCAGTACGTCGACTCGTGCGCGATGGACCTCATCAAGAAACCGACGCGTTTCGACGTGGTCGTGACGTCGAACCTCTTCGGCGACATTCTCACTGACGAAGCGGCCGTGCTCGCCGGCTCGATCGGGCTCTTGCCGAGCGCGAGCCTCGGAGACGGACCCGGTCTGTACGAGCCGATCCACGGCTCGGCACCGGACATCGCCGGCAAAGGCATCGCGAACCCGCTCGGCACCATCGCGTCGGTCGCGATGATGCTTCGCTCCTCGCTCGGCCTCGCGAAAGAAGCCGCCCGAGTCGATCGCGCCATCGAAAAAGTCTTGAACGACGGACACCGCACCGCAGACCTCGGCGGATCCGTCAAAACTAGCCAAATGGGAGATTACGTATGTCGAGCGCTCGAATCCGATTGAGTGGAACGCAGCCTGGCTCGGCCCCGAACGAGGGCCCGAAGAGCACTCAAGCGGTGCGGGTAGAGCCGCCGGTCGCACCCGTCGGTGAAACGATGCGCGGCGCGCAGATCGTCGTGGAGAGCCTCATCAAGGAAGGCGTCGATCTGCTGTTCGGTTATCCGGGCGGCGCGATCCTTCACGTTTACGACGAGCTCCACAAAGCGAGCGATCGTATCCGTCATATCCTCGTGCGCCACGAACAGGGCGCGGCACACGCGGCGGAAGGTTACGCGCGCTCGACCGGCAAGGTCGGCGTCTGCATGGCAACGAGCGGCCCCGGCGCGACGAATCTCGTGACGGGCCTCGCGAACGCGATGATGGACTCGACGCCGATCGTCGCCATCACGGGCCAGGTCGCGACGAACCTCATCGGCAACGACGCGTTCCAGGAAGCGGACATCGTCGGCATCACGCGGCCGTGCACGAAGTACAACTACCTCGTCAAGGACGTGAAAGACCTCGCCGCGACGATCAAGGAAGCCTTCTACGTCGCGCGCACCGGACGCCCCGGTCCGGTTCTCGTCGACATTCCGAAGGACGTCACCTGGAACCAGTTTCCGTTCGTGTGGCCCGACTCGGTGGACATTCCGTCGTACAAGCCCACGGTCCGCGGCCATCCGCTCCAGGTGAAGAAGGCCGTCGACCTCATCACCAAGACCGACAAGGCCGTCTTGTACATCGGCGGCGGCGTCGTGAACTCCGGCGCGTCCGACGAGATCCTCGAGCTCGCCGAGCGGCTGAATCTGCCGGTCACGCCGACCTTGATGGGCCTCGGCAGCTTCCCGCCCGGTCATCCGCAGTATCTCGGCATGCTCGGCATGCACGGCACTTACACCGCCAACATGGCGATGGCCGAAGCGGAGCTGATCATCAACATCGGCGCGCGATTCGACGATCGCGTCACGGGTCGCCTCGACGCCTTCGCGACGCGCGCGAAGAAGATCCACGTCGACATCGATCCGTCGAGCGTGAACAAGAGCGTCAAGGTCGACTTGCCCATCGTGGGCGACGCCAAGACCGTAACTCGTCAGCTCATCGAAGCGCTCGGCGATGCGCCGCGACCCGAACGCACCGAGTGGTGGTCGCGCCTGCGCGGTATGCAGCGCGATTTCCCGCTCAAGTTCCATGACCGCACCGACGTGATCATGCCGCAGCGCGTGCTCGTCGAGCTCGCGGATCTGACGAAGGGTCGATACATCTGCTCGACCGACGTCGGGCAACACCAGATGTGGGCGGCGCAGTACTACCCGGCCGATAGCAGTCGGAAATGGCTCACCTCGGGCGGCCTCGGCACGATGGGCTACGGCCTCCCCGCGGCGATGGGTCACCCCGGCCAAAAAGTGCTCTGCGTCTCCGGCGACGGTTCGTTCCAGATGTGCATCCAGGAGCTCGCGACCTGCGTGCACGAGAACCTCGACGTCAAAGTCATCCTCTTGTACAACAACTTCCTCGGCATGGTCCGGCAGTGGCAGGAGCTGT
>DATBBD010000623.1:0-2218 GCA_036271175.1 Polyangiaceae bacterium
AAACCGCAATGGCTCCTCCTCAAGGAGCGCGATACGTTCGCGTCGAAAGGTGGCGACGCGCCGGTCACCCAGGCGGCGCCGCCTCCGAAGCTAGCGGATTTTCACCCGCAACTCGCGACGCTCGAAGACCGGTTGCCCGTCGGGGACGAATGGGTCGTCGAGCCGAAGCTCGACGGTTACCGCGCCCTCGCGCGCCTCGAGAACCACGAAGTGGAGCTCGTGAGCCGCAACGGCAAAGACTGGCGCGAGCGGTTTCCGAACGTCGTCCGGGCCATCGAGAAGCTCCCGATCTCTTCCGCGGTGCTCGACGGCGAGATTTGCGTGCTCGACGACCAAGGCGTCCCGCGGTTTCAGCTCCTGCAAAACAGCTTGGAAGGGAGCACCCGGCGCAAGGTCGCTGCTCGAACGCCCGCAAACGGAAAAGCACCGGCGGACGAAGCGCGCCTCGTGTACTTCGTGTTCGATCTGCTCTTCGTCGACGGGAAGGATCTGCGCGATCATCCGCTGTCGACGCGCAAATCGATGCTGGAGTCGATCTTGAGCGGGCAAAAACCGCCGCTCATTTACGTCCCGCACGTCACCGCGACGAAAGGGGCCGTGCTCCTCGAAGCGGCGTGCGCGAGCGGCGCCGAAGGCGTCGTCGTGAAGCGCCTGGAAGCGCCGCATCGTCCGCGTCGCACGCCCGAGTGGGTGAAGGTGAAGTGCGGCCGGCGACAGGAAGCGATCATCGTCGGGTTTTCGGCGCCCAAAGGTTCGCGCGAATCGCTCGGAGCCCTGCTCCTCGGTGTGAACGACGGAGACGGCATCCAGTACGCGGGCAAGGTCGGAACCGGATTCGACGCGCGCACGTTGAAAGACCTCGCGCGACGCCTGAAGCCGCTCATCGTGAAACAGAGCCCGGTGGTAAATCCGCCGCGCGTGAAGGACGTCACGTGGGTGAAGCCGGCACTCGTCGCGGAGGTCGCCTTTGCCGAGTGGACCAGCGACGGCTCGATGCGACACCCGTCGTTCGTTGGGTTACGCGACGACAAGAAGCCGGCCGAGGTGCATCGCGAATTGCCGGCGCACGCCCCCACAGAGGCAAAAAGCGCCGCGCCGGGTGCCCCCAAAAAAAGAAAAGAGACGAGCATGGCAACATCCAAAGCCACTCCCCGAACCCGCGATGGCAAAGACGGAATCGGTAAGAAAACCGCCGCGCGCCGGACAGCGACGAACGTCGGAGGGGCGTCACGGAGGGCCACGCCGAGCGTCGCAAAGGCCGGCGAAGAAGTCGTGAACGGCGTCCGCATTTCGCACCCGGGCCGCGTCATCGACTCGAAGAGCGGCGTCACGAAGCTAGATTTGGCGAAGTACTACGCCGCAATTTCCGAACGCATCATGCCGTACATAACGGGGCGGCCGCTCGCGCTCGTGCGCTGTCCGGAGGGCGACCAAGGCGAATGCTTTTTCCAGAAGCGTCGTACGCCCGGCATGTCGGACTCGGTGCACGAGGGAAACATCGCGAAGAACCCGATCTTGTACGTGGATGACGAAGCGGGGCTCCTGTCGCTCGTACAGTTCGGCGCCGTCGAGTTGCATGCCTGGGGCTGTCGAGTGTCGGATCCGGAGCATCCGGATTGGATCGTCATGGATCTCGACCCGGCGCCCGAGCTCGATTTCGCGCGCACCTTGGACGCCGCAGAAGCCGTGAAGGAGTCGCTCGCGTCGATCGGGCTTGCGAGCTTCGCCAAGACGACGGGCGGCAAGGGGCTCCACGTGGTCGCGCCCATCGTTCCGCACTTCGACTTCGACGCGATCAAGGAGCTGACCCACGCGCTCGCTGAGCGGCTCGCGAAGGACGCGCCGAAGCTCTACACGTCGGTGATGTCCAAGAAGTCGCGAACCGAAAAGGTGTTCGTCGATTACCTGCGAAACGGACAAGGGGCCACCGCGATCGCGCCCTACGCGGTCCGCGCGCGCCCCGGGAGCACCGTCGCGTCGCCGCTCGGGTGGGACGAGCTCCGCAACACGAACCCGAACGAGCTGACCGTGAAGACGGTTCCCGCTTTCTTGAAGGCGCGGAAGAGCGACCCGTGGGCCCGGTTCTCGACGATGCGTCAGGAAGTGCCGGCGGCGCTCGCCGATCGGACGACGACCCGCCGCTCGGGCTGAGCGGGCATTCGCTTTGCATGGTCGTAGAGAATGGAAACCTCGGAACACAAGCAATTCACGGCGCTCG
>DATBBD010000624.1:0-5224 GCA_036271175.1 Polyangiaceae bacterium
GTAAAGCGCTCGTGGCGATCGCTCGCGACGTGCTCGCGCATTTCCGTGCGCGCGTCCGGGCCGGCGGAGCCGCGCCGACCCTCGCCGAGGTCGTCGAATCCGTTCGCGCCGCGGCGCTTCGACGCCGAGAGACGGCTCCTCGACGCGTCGTCAACGCGACCGGCGTGCTGCTCCACACGAACCTCGGACGCGCGCCGCTTCCCGCGCTGTCGCTCGAACGCATAGCGAGCGTCGCCAGCGGTTATTCGTCGCTCGAATACGACGTCGAAACCGGCGAACGCTCGCGACGCGGCGTCTCGGTCGAATCGGCGCTCGCGACGCTCACCGGTGCGGCGTCCGCGCTCGTCGTCAACAACAACGCCGCCGCGGTCTTGCTCGCCCTCACCGCCGTCGCACGCGGCCGAGAAGTCGTCGTGTCGCGTGGCGAGCTCGTCGAAATCGGCGGCGGCTTCCGCATTCCGGAGGTGCTCGAGCGCTCGAACGCGACGATGGTCGAGGTCGGCACCACCAATCGCACCCGCGTCGAGGACTACGAACGAGCCCTCACTCTGCAGACCGCGTGCATCCTTCGCGTGCACCCCAGTAATTTCGTCATCAGCGGCTTCACAGAGCGACCGAACCTCGCCGCGCTCGCGGAGTTGTCACGCCGTCGCGGCGTCCCGCTCATCGAAGACCTCGGCGGCGGCCTCGTCGTCGAATCGTTCGACGATACTTTCGGGTCGAGCCTTCGACACGAGCCGACCGTGCAAGCATCCGTGCGCGCCGGAGTCGACCTCGTCTGTTTCAGTCTCGATAAATTGTTTGGGGGCCCCCAGGGCGGCGCGATCGTCGGCGGGGCGTCGCTCGTCGACCGGTTGCGAAAAGACCCCCTCGCGCGGGCGCTCCGCGTCGACAAGCTCACGCTCGCGGCGCTCGACGGCGTGCTCGACGCCTACGCGCGTCGCGATCACGACGCCATCCCCGTGCTACGGCAGCTTCGCGCGACGCCCGCCGAGCTCGAAGACCGCGTCGAAGGGTGGCGCGCCGCCCTCGGCGAACGCGCCGAGCGCACGTCGCGCGTCGTCACCGCGTCCGAAACCGGCGGCGGGACGCTCTCCGGCGGCATTCCGTCGGTCGCGCTCGCCGTCGACGTCCCGTCCCCCGACGATTTCGCGAAGCGCCTCCGCGAGCACGAACCCCCGGTCATCGCGCGCATCGAAAACGGCCACGTCGTCCTCGACCCGCGCACGGTCCTCGCCGGTGAAGACGGCGAAGTCGTGAGCGCGCTCCAAGCGGCGCTCGAGTCGTTCGATGGAGATTAGCGGTTTGGCGAGCGAGCTCGACCGGGCTCGACGTTCGGCGCGTGATAGAATCCCACCGTGGACGCTCGCTTTCCCGACGACGTCGGCCGTCTTTTCTGGGACGTCGACCTCAACGACGTCGATCTGGAGCTCCATCGCGACTACGTGATGGAACGCGTGATGTCGCGCGGAGACTGGACCGCCATGCGCTGGCTCCGCGCCACGTATCCGAAGGCGTCCCTTCGCGATTTCGTGACCAGGAAAGGCGATCGCCTCGCGCCTAGTGACCTCGCGTACTGGGCGCTCGTGACCGATACGCCGGTCACCGTGCCGCCCGGTGGCGGGCGGCCGAAATGGACCGGCCCTTGACCGTCGGGATCTCCGACGCGCAGCGAGCAGCGCTCGCTACGCTCGCCGATCGGCTCGATCCGACCACCTATCTTGCCGGAGGAGTGGCAATCGCCCTGCGGTTCGGTCACCGGTCGTCGCGAGATCTGGATCTGTTCACCACGACGACCGATCCCGGCGCTCACGCGGAATCGTTTCTGGATTCGGCGAGTCCCGTGCACGTGGTGAGTCGAGCGGAGGGCACCCTTCACCTCGAGATCCCGAACCGCGGCGGAACGTCGCTCGACGGCGCGCTCGGATTGTTCCGCCGAAAGTACGTCACCGAGGACGTCGGTCACGTCGTTAAGAGCCTCGCGTATTTCGCAGATGCGGACGCGAGCCCGCTTCCGGCGGGGCTTTCGGTCGAAGAGTGGCACCGCATTCAGAGCGACTTTCGGTCCTGGGTGTCGCGGCTCTGAGCGCGTGCGACCGCTGGCGTGCTCCGGGCGGCCAGCCGAAATCACCCGGAAACCGCTCGGCCTGCCATTGGATCCGACAAGAGGCATCGGAGGCTCGCATGGCGCAACATCACATCGACGTTCAAGTTTCGAAGCGCGCGTTTCGCGACAACATTCGTTACGTGAAGGAGCTCGTCGCTCCGGCGAAGGTGTGCGTCGTCATGAAGGCGAACGCTTATGGGCATGGCCTCGAGGCGCTCGCGCCGGTGGCGGTCGAAGCGGGCGCGGACGTCATCGGTATCTGCACGAATCCGGAGGCCGAAACCGTGCGCGGCCTCGGACTCACCATTCCGCTCTTGCGTCTTCGCATGGCGCTGCCGGAGGAACTCGACGAAGCGCTCGACGGTCTCGACGTCGAGGAGCAAGTCGGCGGCATCGAGCAAGCGACGTACCTCGATGAAGGCGCGCGCCGTCGAAAAAAGAAGGTCCCCGTGCACGTCAATCTCGACACCGGGATGGGCCGGAGCGGTTTTCTCCCACGCGACGTCGCGACGCTGAAAGAGATCTGCGCGCTACCCGGGCTCGAAATCCGCGGCGTCATGACCCACTTCGCGAGCGCCGACGGTTCCAATCTGGACTTTACCGGTCGACAGATCGCTCGCTTCGAGGAGATGCTCGCGCAATTTTTGGATGTGCTCCCCGTGGGCGTGCTTTCTCACACGCACAACAGCGCGGCCACCGTGCGCCTCGGGCCGAAGCACACCGGCTCCGCGCGCGCCGGCGAGCTCGTTAGAGTGGGTGCGGCCTGCTACGGCGTTCGCACGTCGACCGATTTCGAAAATCCGCACGCGCTCAAACCGGTGATGTCGGTGCGCACGCGCGTGGCGCAGGTTCGCGACATTCCGGCGGGGTTCACGATCGGGTACAGCAGCCTCTTCGAGACGAAGCGTGCGAGCCGCATCGCCTCGTTGCCCGTCGGGTTCGGCGAGGGCTATCCGCGGTCGCTTTTCAACAAGGGCATCGTGCTCATCGGGGGACAACGTTGTCCCGTCGTGGGTCGCGTGTCGCTCAACATCACGACCGTCGACGTGACCGACGTGCCGACACCGGTGAAATGGGGCGACGAAGCGGTGCTCGTGGGCAATCAGGGCGACGCCGCGATGACGTTCGAGGAACTCGCCGACAAGTTCAGCAGCGTCCACACCGAGATCAACTTGTCGGCGGGATTCATGAATCGGATTCGTTACCTGGACTAGCGCCCGCCGCGCCGCCAGCCGCAACCGACGCTGCAAAACTCCGGACACTGATCGACCGACACGTCGCACCGTTCATCACGGTGAATGCAGCCGCCGTCGCGGTTACAAGGTGGGGGTTGTACGCGCACACACCCGCCGTCGCGATCGCACTCGGTCCGCGTCGGAACGCAGCCGCCGTCGAGGCGACACGCGACGATGCCGGGCGTTCCCCCAGCGCTCGCGGTCGCAATGTCGGCATCGGGGCTTTCGCCCGACGGCAACGTCGCGATCGGGCTCAGGGGGTTGCCCGCCGTGAGCGCGGGCGGCGTGTTTTCGACGAGGACGTTGCGGGGGATGTCGCTGCACGACGAGGCGAGCACCCAAAAAACGAGCGACGCGGCGCCGAATCCGCGAATCATCTCACCGCCTCGCGAGCGATCCGCGCTGCGTCGATTTCGAGTCCCGCCGTCACCGCGGCAAACCCCGGACCCCAAGCCGCGACGTCTTGCGATTCGAGCTGCACCACGGGACGGTGCACGGCGAGGCCGCCCGTCGCATCGACACGCACCGCGAGCCACGGCAAGGCGCGGAAACTGGCGCCGATGGCGCCGAGACCGATACCCGTCGTGACCGAGGCGTTGCGACCGGAGAGGATCGGCGACGCGGCGTGACCGTTCATTTCGACGAGGGCCGCGCCGCCGCCGATCGCGGCGTCGATGAAGAAGCGGTCCCCGATGTCGATCGGGGTCACATGGAAGAGGCCGCCGACGACTCGCGCACGGACGTCCGCACCACCCTGCGCGACCGCGATGTTCTGGGACGACAACGGCAAGAAGGCGAGCGCCGACAGCGCGACGTAGCGCGACGGCGCGAACCGCACTTCGAGCCGCGATTCGCCGACGCGGTTCAAGCGCGGCGACGCGTTCGTGAGCCCCGCACCCGCGCCGAGCCAGAGCTCCGGGGACGAGCCGACGCGGCCTCGTCGATCGGGCTCCTTCGAAGGGTGCGTGACGTCGCGCTCGGGATCGGGGGTCGCGAAGTGGAGCGGGCGGACCGGTTCGGTCGCCGCCGGCTCTGTCCGTTCCGGCGCGCTCGCCTCCGCAGCCGCGACGCCTTGCGGCGATGCCTCCGCCGCGCTCCCGTCGTCCGTCGTTCCGTCTGCCGCGTTCGATTCGGCCGCCTTCGTCTCCGCCGGTTTCGTGTCGCTTGGCTTCGTCGCGGGGACGTCGTCGGTCGCGAGGTTCATCGCCACGAGGCGGCCGTGCAGCTCTTCGACGGCGCGCACCGACGCGGGCGTTCCGCCTTTCGACGTCACGGTGCTTGCGTAGACGATGCGCCCCGTCTCGGGGCTCATCACCGCGACGTCGATGTTGCCGCGCGCGCCGAGCGACAGCACCGCGACCACGCCATACTTCTCCGCCATCCGCGACGGTGCCACCGCGTCGATATGCTTCGCCAGAACGTCCACCGGATCGAAGCCGCCGTTCCGCACTTCGGCGAACAGCCGGCGCGCCGCGACTCCACCGTTGCGGTGAGCAACCGCGATTCGCGGGCGCTCGGCGTGACACACCGTGGCGAGCGACATGCCGACGAGCGCGAGGCTCACGGCGTGCGAACGCGAGCGACGCGGAAGCGGCCCGGCGCGATCGACGCGACGGAGGCGATCAGCGCGATTCATTCGCCGACACCTTCGTGAAGAACGCGGTTTGCCGTTGCCGCATGGGGACCCCTCGGGAAGCGCCGAAGGTACTCCTTCGCGAGACTCTTGGAGCGCCGAATGTCGCCTTCGGTCAATCGAATCTCGAGCAATCGGCCGAGTGCGGCGGCTGACAGATCGCCGTTCGGGCGCTCTGCCAGATATGTTTCCAGCCACTTACCGGCGCTGCGGAGGTCAGCCTCGCGGTCGAGGTCGATACGCCCCAAA
>DATBBD010000625.1:0-7805 GCA_036271175.1 Polyangiaceae bacterium
TCGATTCCTGGGATCCAGCGAGCACCGGCTGCGCGTCGATCCGTGCTGAGCTACGCGGCCTCGGCGCTGGACTCGTCGTCGTCGCCGACGATGGGCTCTACGGTTTCGGCCCGGACGACGACGTGGAAGTGATCGCGTCGAACGCAGAGCTTCCCGCCGGATCGCTTGAAACAGTGCGCCGCGACTGGGGCGTGGAGCGCGCGAACGGCGGCACGGAGCACGTGGCTCTCTTCGTGGTCGATGGGAGAAGGGTGCTCCGGTTCGCGCGTCAGGAGGACGTGGACCGCGGCATGGGCGAAGGGACGCTCGCTCGGGCCTTGTCGGAGGCGGGCCGCGCGCTGGTATCCCTGCCGCCGTCCGCGTTGCGACTGAGCCGGCGGGATGTCCTGAGTGCGTGCATGATCGTAGGCTTCTCAGCGGCGCTCGACGCCTGCACGCGGCGCGTAGCACGGACCGCGGTACCCGCGCCTCCGCCACCGGCGGCAAGCGCCGCGACCGCAGCGTTCGGAGAAGTCGACGTGACGTTGACGGTCAACGGGCAGCGGCGCGCGCTGCGCATCGAAACGCGGGTGTCGTTGCTCGACGCGCTCCGCGAACGACTCGGGCTCGTGGGAACCAAGAAAGGCTGCGACCATGGCCAGTGCGGCGCCTGCACCGTGCTCGTCGACGGCCTCCGGATCAATTCGTGCCTGGTCTTCGCCGTCATGGCCGAAGGCGCGGAGGTGACGACCATCGAGGGACTTGCGCAGGGAGACCGATTGCATCCGCTCCAAGCCGCGTTCATCGCCGAGGACGCTTTCCAATGCGGCTACTGTACTCCGGGCCAGATCATGAGTGCGGCGGGACTCCTTCGCGAACGGCGGGAGCTGACTCCGGACGCGGTGCGCGAGCACATGAGCGGCAATCTCTGCCGTTGCGGCGCTTATCCGAACATCGTGCGAGCCGTGCTTCGAGCGCAGAAAGAAGGCTAACCGGTGCATCCTTTCGGCTACCTTCGCGCAGACAGTCTGGAAGCGGCGCTCGGCGCGGACGCCGAACGCGCGGTGTTCATCGCCGGTGGAACGTGTCTCGTCGATCTGATGCGGCTCGGCGTCATGAAGCCGGAGCGACTCATCGACCTGAATCGGTTGTCGCTCGATCGCGTCGTGGAAACCGAACAGGGAGTGTCGATCGGCGCGCTCGTCCGGAACAGTGCGCTCGCCGAGCACACCGCGATACGGACGCGGTACCGAGCGCTCTCGGAGGCTCTCTTGTCCGGTGCGTCGCCGCAGCTTCGCAACAGGGCGACCGTCGGCGGCAACCTGATGCAGCGGACGCGCTGCGCGTACTTCCGGAACTCGTTTCCGCGTTGCAACAAGCTCGTTCCCGGTAGCGGGTGCGCAGCCTTCGACGGCGAGAACCGGGAGCACGCCATCCTCGGCGGCAGCGAGCATTGCATCGCCGTGCATCCGTCGGATATGTGCGTCGCGATGGTCGCGTTCGAGGCTCAGATTCGGCTCCGGAGCAAGCAAGGGGAACGCGTCGTGCCGATCGGCGAATTTCACCTCTTGCCGGGGCGGCGGCCCGACGTGGAAACCGTGCTCGCGCCGGGCGAGATCATCACGGAAGTGATGCTCCCCGCGGTGCCGTTCTTCGCGCGTTCGCGCTACGTCAAAGCGCGCGACCGCGCGTCGTATGAGTTCGCGCTCGCCTCCGCCGCGGTTGCCCTCGACGTGGTGGGCGGGACGATCCGCGCCGCACGCGTCGCGCTCGGCGGAGTCGGTACGAAGCCGTGGCGATCGCGGGAAGCCGAGCAGATCCTCATGGGTCGCGCGCCGAACGGACCGGCGTTCGAGGAGGCGGCGCGCGCCGCGCTCGCCCAGGTTGCGCCGCGCCCCCACAACGCCTTCAAAGTCGTCCTCGCGCAGAAGACCCTCGTCAGAGCCCTGGAACAGGCGGCGAACGCATGAAAGCGTTCACCGGTCAGGGGCTCGATCGCGTCGATGGGCGCCTCAAGGTGACGGGTGCGGCAGAGTATTCCGCGGACGTGCCGGTCGCGAACGTCGCGTACGCCGTCATCATCGGCAGCGCGATCGCGTCGGGAAAGATCGCGCGGATCGACGTCGACGCGGCGCGATCGGCGCCGGGTGTTCTCGCCGTGCTGACGTCGGCGAACGCGCCGAAGCCCGCGGGCGCGAGCGCGAAGGGCCCGCAGAACGGTCGCGTACTCCAGTTTTTGCAGGACGACCGTGTGTACTACGACGGTCAACCGGTAGCCGTGGTCGTGGCCGACACTCTCGAGCGCGCCCAGGGAGCGGCGAGTCTCGTCGAGGTCACGTACGAAACAAGTCCGCCGTCCGTCACATTGGATCCGACGAGCAGCGAGGCCTACGCGCCGGAGAAGCTCGTCCGCGATCCGACCGACTCTCACCGGGGCGATTTCGACGCCGCATTCGCTCGCGCGCCGGTGACGGTCGACGCAACGTACACAACGCCGTGTCAGAATCACAACCCCATCGAGCTGCACGCGACGATCGCGGTGTGGCAGGGCGACGACAAGCTGACGCTGTACGACGCGACGCAGGGCGTGTTCGGCGTGAAGCGGAAGATCGCGCGCCTCTTCGGGTTGGCCGAGACGAACGTACGCGTCATCTCGAAGTTCTTGGGGGGCGGGTTCGGATGCAAAGGCACCCCCTGGTCTCACGTACCTATCGCGGCAATGGCGGCGAAGGTAGTTGGTCGGCCGGTGAAGGTCGTCATCACGCGGCAGCAGATGTTCGCGTTCGTCGGCCACCGGCCACCGACCATCCAGCGCGTTTCCCTGGGGGCGACGCACGATGGAAAGCTCACCGCCATTCGTCACGCGCTCGTGTCACACACGTCGCGGTTCGACGAGTTCGTCGAGGGCAGCGCCGTCGTCAGTCGTTCGCTCTACGCTTGCCCCAACGTGGAGACGTCTCATCGTCTCGTGCGCCTCGACGTTGCGACGCCGACGTTCATGCGCGCGCCGGGGGAGTGCACGGGGAATTTCGCGCTCGAGTCCGCCATGGACGAGCTCGGGTACGCGCTCGGGATGGATCCCATCGCGCTCCGGCTGAAGAACGAGGCCGATCGCGACGGCGATACGGACAAACCTTGGTCGAGCCGCTCGCTGAGGCAGTGCTACGAGCACGGCGCGGCGCTCTTCGGCTGGTCGCGGCGATCGCGCGAGCCGCGGAGCATGCGAGATGGGAAATGGCTCGTGGGTTTCGGCGTCGCCACGGCCACGTACCCGGTGCACCGGAGCGCGGCGTCGGCATCGGCGCGCGTGAAAGCCGACGGCACCGCCGTCGTGCAATCGGCCACGCAGGACATCGGAACCGGCACGTACACGATCATGACCCAGATCGCCGCCGACGCGCTGGGGTTGCCGTTCGAGCACGTGCGCTTCGAGCTCGGAGATACCGCTTTTCCCGAAGCGCCGATGTCCGCTGGGTCGCAGACGGCGGCGAGCACCGGACCCGCGGTGCAACGCGCCGGGCTCGCGGCGCGCCGGCAGATCGCCGAGCTGGCCGTCGCCGACGCGGCTTCGCCGTTACACGGCCTTTCCGTCACGGAGCTCGACGCGAAGGACGGCGCGCTGTTCATCAAATCGGATCCCGCGCGACGGGATACGATGGCCGACGTCATTCGAAGGAACGGCGGACGCGACGTGTTCGTCGAGGCGAAGGCCACCGAAGGCGAGGAGCGAAAGAAGTACGCGATGCGATCCTTCGGCGCCGAGTTCGCGGAGGTGCGCGTCGACCCCGACCTCGGCGAAGTGCGCGTTGCCCGCCTTCTCGGCGTGTTCGGCGCCGGGAAGATCCTGAACGAGAAGACCGGCAAGAGCCAGATGCTCGGCGGTATGGTGTGGGGTATCGGATTCGCGCTCACCGAACGCACCCGCTACGACGTCCGCGACGGCCGAGTCATCACTCGCGACCTCGCCGACTACCTCGTGCCGGTGGAAGCGGACGTTCCCGAAGTCGAGATCGCGTTCGTCGACGAGGTGGACGCGCATGTGAACGAACTCGGCGCCAAGGGCATCGGTGAGGTCGGCCTCACCGGAGCTATCGCCGCAATCGGAAACGCGGTGTTTCACGCGACCGGCAAGCGCGTCCGAGATCTCCCGATAACGGTCGACAAGTTGATCTGACGTGTTGGCGTCGAATCTGCGCGGTCGCACATCGTAACTACGCCGTCCGCGAGATGGCGACCGAAGTCGCTTTGCAAACGTCGTTCGCCGTGAGTTCGACACCCGGTCGGCCTCTCCCAACGGCTCGACGATTCCCAGTCTCGTTCGGGCCCGCGTCTTCAGGGTTCCGCGCAAAACTCGAACACGCCGTGCCAGACACCGTCGAAGCGAGGCTTGTCGAAGCCGGATGAAGAGCGCAAAATATCGTAGCTGTGGTTCAGGCGTCCGCTGACGGCTTCCGCGGTCGTGAGGGGTAACGAGAGACGGTAGTGGCCGATGATGTCGCCGTGGTCGCCGTGGACCAGCTCGGTTTGCTCGGCGTCGGGCCACAGCATCGACGCCGTATTCACGATGCCGTCGTTTTCCCAAGCCATCACAGAGCGGCGCTCGCCGTTCTCGACGGCCATGTCATTCCCCGGCGTGATCGCAAACGGGCCTGCTGCAGTGGCGGCGTACGCGAGGCGGTAGACGAAATCGGTGGATGCGGCGTGATCGGGCCAAAAATTCGCGAGCAGCTTGGGGAACTCGCTCGGCTTGTAGGTGCGCGTCCGGGGTAGGACGTCGTACGGGGAATTTCCGATCGTCGCGAAGGACCGCGTTCGTACGCTCCGGTCGCTCCACGCGGCGAGTTCTTCGCCTCGAACCGCTTGGTCGTAGCGAGCCGGCGTCGGCAACTGAGCTTCGGGAAACTCGGAGGCCAGGTCGTCGACGGCAAAGAAGTCACTCTTCACGTTGTCGAGCCACCCGATGAGCTCGCCGTAAGCTGCGCGGGCGAGGGCGGCCTGGTAACGCCCCTCTGCCGACGTCGCGTCGTTGCCGGGCAACGTTTCGAGTATCGCGTCACGAATCGCCGCGAAGAGCTGAGGCGTCTCTTGCGGCAAGAGATTCTGCGACAGCACGAAGCGTTCGAGTTTGTCGAGAAACGATCGATGTGAGGCGCGGAGGGCGAACTCCGCGTTGGCCAGCGACCGTTGGATGGGTTCGCGAATCCGCCGCGCGAAGTCAGCGATGTTGGTCCCTCGCTGGGGAACCGACAAAAACACGAGCCGTTCGATCCTGGCGAGAAGGTCGGCATCGCTCACGAGCACGTCGGTCGCTGCCTCCCGAAATGGTGGCGGAAACCGCGGGTTCAAGTTCACGAGCAACTGCCGGATATCGAGTCCGCCGGTCGAGTGTCCGACGAGCGCGACGCGATCACCCGGCTCGAAGATGGAGCGGAAGGCGCGCTCTTCGAGGAACGCTCGGAGCGCCATCGCCCGCGACTGCACGCCTGCGGTGGGAAGATTCTCGAAATAGTGCAGCGCGATCGCTGGATCCGGTAGTCCAGCGGCTCGGCGTTTCGTTCGCCATTCCTGAAAGGCGACCGTGACCCCCGCATAATAAAAAATCTGTCCGAGCGCATCGAATCCGCCAAACCCGGGAACGAGGACGATGTGCGTGCGACGCTGCGAATCGAACATCTCGGCGCCAGCATCCGCTTGGTCCCAGCCGGCGTCGATGGCCAAGTTCGCGGCGTGGCGGCTCCGGTCGACGAGCATCGAACCCGCTAACGCTCGACACCAGGCCGGTGATCAGAAGTTGCCGCTGGGTGGAACGTGCCCGCGACCTTCGTGGAGCACGTCCGCGGCGTCGTGGACCCCACGTACTCGAACGCCGCGCCGCTCGTCGCGAAGCGTCTCGCCGAGCTCGACGCGTAATGTACTGCGGGAGCGTCCGTGCTCGCGAAGATGTTCGAGGAAGTGTGCCGTGAGCGGGGGCGGTTCCGCTACTGGATGCGGCGGTCGTCCGCGAGCGCGTACATCATCAGTCCGGTCACCATTCCCTGCATGGTAATGCGCTGCCCTTTTCGGAGCGTTGTGGCTGCCTGCGCTTGGTCGTCGGCGAGCGCGCACTGAAGTACGGGCACCTCGAACTCCTGCCCGTGGCCTAGCGTCACGTACGGATGGTTCCGGATGTCGTTCTTGATGTCGCCTCAACGGATTCGGCGGCGTCTGACAACGGCGCGGCGCTTTTCGACACGCTTCAGGAGCGCATCCGACCATCCAGATGGACGATCTTGTGATTTTCTACTGCGATGCTCGCGGGTCCTCTTGACGGCAGAACCGGTCCTCGGGCATGTCCGGTTCACGGTCCTGTACTTCGCGAGCGGGGTCGCTGGCGCACTGCTCCACCTCGCGGTGGACCCGCACTCGAGCGTCGCCCTTGTGGGCTGCTCGGGATCCATCGCCGGCATCATGGCGATCCTCGGCGTCCTTCGACCGAGGTCGCTCGGCTTCGTCGTCATGAACGTCTACTGGGCATGGACTGGCACCGCTGGAGGGATCTCATTCGCGGCACACCTGGGCGGCTTCAGCTTCGCCGCCACCACCGTGTTGCTGGCACGAGCACGACGGGCTCCGTGGCTTATGGGCTAGCGTCGGGTTGACTGCCACCTAGCGCATGCCCGCACGGCGAGAGCCGCGAAACGGCTGCCCCGCCACCGCGATCGAGGTCAGTGGCTTCGGCTCACCTCGTGGTCGCGGGACGGCGCCGGCCAACGCCGATTAGCAGCTTCACTGCACGCGTCACGTCATCGACGGCACCATCGTCGAGATCCTCGACCACCGCGACGAGTTTCGAGATGGACGGGCGCAGGCGCGCTTTCGGTTTCCCGTGGGCGTCCTTGGGCGAGCCGAGCAGGTCGTCTACCTTCACCTTGAGCGCTTGAGCGAGCTTGGCGACGAGCGTCGAGCTGGGCTCCAGTCGGCCGCGTTCGATTCGGCTGATTGTTGCATCGGCCATGTCGGCCCTCTCGGCGAGTTGACCCTGGGTAAGCCCCGCCTCCACCCGGAGGCGCCGGACATTGCTGGCGATATTCTTCGCGTCCACGGCCACCGGCCCAAGCCTCGCGGAGCGACCTGCAGGCTTGAACGACCTATGAGAAGGTCAAGCTCTTGATTTGTCCGTCCCATCGGCACACGATGAGCGACTGAATCCTACTCCTCGGCTGACCGGAGGCCGTGGCGTGACGCCGGACGCGCTGCAACCCATCGTGCAAGACGAAGCCGAGGGCAAGACGGAGCTGCTCGACCCACTCTTGCTTCGGGCGAGGGAGTGCGTAGGTCAGGTGCTCCTTGAAAAGTGGCGCCTCGAGGTGCTGCTCGGCGTCGGCGGCATGGCGGCCGTTTACGCGGCCACACACCGAAACGGCAGCCGCGTCGCCATCAAGATCCTCCACGCTGAGCTCAGCATCAGCCCCGACGTTCGCGCGCGCTTCTTGCGAGAAGGGTACGCCGCGAACTCGGTCGGGCACGACGGAGTCGTCCGCGTCTCGGACGACGATGTCGCAGAAGACGGAGCCGCGTTCCTCGTGATGGAGCTGCTCGACGGCGAAACGCTCGAAGAGCGTCGTCAGCGCCATGGGGGCCGCCTCAGCGAAGACGAAGTCCTGTCCGTCGCTGACCAAGTGCTCGACGTGCTCGTCGCTGCGCATGCGAAGGGCATCGTCCACCGCGACCTCAAGCCGGAGAACATCTTCTTGACGCGCGACGGCCGCGTGAAGGTCCTGGACTTCGGTATCGCGCGCCTTCGCGAGCTATCGTCCACCGCGAGCAAGACCACGAGGAGCGGCGCG
>DATBBD010000626.1:0-12826 GCA_036271175.1 Polyangiaceae bacterium
AGAGGCGAAAATCTCCGACGGCCTGGTGCTGATTCGCCGCGCCGAAGGCGCCGTCGCGAAGCCCCGCGACGCGTTCGGAGGCGAAGACCTGGGCGCGGAGCCGCGCGAGCTCTCGGTCGCCTGACGGCGCGACGTAAGCTCGTTCTCGGTCGCCCCCGGCTCGACGGACGCCAAGTCATCCGCGCTGGCTGATCGAGGCCGCCGCGTGGTGTCGCGAATTCCGACGGGTTGCCCATTTCTTCGCTGCAAACAGGTCTCACGGCGTGTAGCGAAATGTCGCGACCGTCCGCCGCTTTTGCGTGAAAACGCGCCTGTCCAACCCGGCGTCGGCGATCTCCGCGGGTGGTTCGGTTCTTGCCTCGTCCTAGGGATGTCCGTAAGCGCGCCGTCGGAGCAATAGTTCTTCGACAGCGCTCGTTTCGGAACTGAATGATGCCTTTGGCATGCACGGGAGACCACTGATGGAACCCGCCTTGATCAACGAATCCCCGAACCCCTCGATGAACGAAGAGCCTCCGGCGGTCTCGACCACGCAGGAGGTCGAAGAGTCGCAGCGCGGGCGCACGTCCGACAACGAACCTGGTCGGATCCTGGTCGTCGACGACGATCAATCCGCGTGCGAGCTCCTCGAGGGCACGTTGAAGCGCACGCACCGAGTCGTCTGGCGAACGTCGGCGCAAGACGCGCTCGAGCTGGTCGGCGAGGAGGATTTCGACGTCATTCTCACCGATCTGAACATGGCCGGGATCGGCGGTCTCGACTTGTGCGAGCGCATGGTCGGCATGCGTCCCGACGTTCCGGTGATCGTCGTCACCGGCTTCGGCAGCATGGAAGCGGCCGTCGGCGCCATCCGCGCGGGCGCGTACGATTTCGTCACCAAGCCGGTGGACCCGAGCGTCATCGGGCTCATGGTGGAGCGCGCGCTCAAACATCGCCGCCTGCAGGAAGAGGTGAAGCGCTTACGTCGCGCGGCAACTCCGCAAGGGTTCCAACAGATCATCGGAGCGAGCAGCGCGATGCGCCGCGTGTTCGACCTGGTCTCTCGCGTTAGCGACACCGATGCGACCGTGCTCGTCACCGGCGAAAGCGGAACCGGAAAGGAGCTGATCGCGAAGGCGATTCACGAGCAGAGCAATCGCCGCGGCGGGCCGTTTCTCGCCATCAACTGCGCCGCGATGCCGGCGGCGCTGCTCGAAAGCGAGCTCTTCGGCCACGTCCGCGGCGCGTTCACCGACGCCAAAGTCACGCGCTCCGGGCTCTTTCTCGAGGCGACGCAAGGCACGCTGTTTCTCGACGAGATCGGCGAGCTCCCGCTCGAGATGCAGCCGAAGTTGCTGCGTAGCTTGCAGGAACGCAAGGTGCGACCCGTCGGCGGAAACCAGGAGGTTTCATTCGACTCGCGGATCGTCGCGGCCACGAACCGCGACCTCGAGACCGAGGTATTCGAGAAGCGATTTCGCGAAGACCTCTACTACCGCATCAACGTCGTCGCGATCGAGGTGCCGCCGCTTCGCGAACGCGGCAGCGACGTGCTGCTCCTCGCGCAGCATTTCGTGAAGCGCGCGGCCGAGCGCGCCGGCAAACAAGTCAAAGGCATCGCCGCGCCGACCGCCGAAAAGCTCACTCAATACGACTGGCCCGGCAACGTCAGAGAGCTGGAAAACTGCATGGAACGCGCGGTCGCCCTCATGCGATTCGACTCGATCATGGTCGACGACTTGCCGGAAAAGGTAAGAAACTATCAGGCGGACCGGTTCGTCCTCTCTGCCGACGATCCGGCCGAGCTCGTGACGGCAGCCGAGCTCGAGCGACGGTACATGCATCGCGTTCTCGCGCTCGTCGGCGGCAACAAGTCGCGCGCGGCGAAGATCCTCGGATTCAATCGACGGACGCTGTACCGAAAAATGGACCGCACCAACCGCGGCGCGGCTGGCGCCGACGACGCGACGAAGCTGCCGGTGCGCCCGCGCAACACCTGAGCGCACGGCCTGAAAGTTGCACTCGTCTGGTGTATGGCAACTTCGGGCTCGTTCGTTCCCTGGCGCCGAGCAACGAACGCGCCCGGACCGAAAAAGCCCGACGCCCCTGCCGTGAGCGTGAGCGAGGGAGCGAACGTCGGGTCCGTCGTCCAGCCGGCGCTCGACCGCCCGCCTGAATCGATTCGCGTCTCGTTGATGACGCCGCTCGCCGAAGAAAGTGGACAGCGAGCGGCGCTCATCGCCGTCTTGGCCATCTCGTTCGCAGCGGCGGCGTGGGTCGCGTCGGACCTTCTCGACGGCCTGCTTCTTGGCATGCTCGCGGGGTTTGCGATGGAGCCGCTCCACCGCCGCATCCTTCCGCGCGTCGACTATCGTCCAGGGCTCGCGGCGGCCGTCAGCGTGAGCGCGATGGTGCTCATCGTGGCCGGTTTGTTTGGGTTGCTCTTGTACTCGGTGAGCTCCGAGGTGGGGCCGGTGCTCGGCTTGCTTCAAGGCGGCCTTCACTTCGAGCACCTCGGCCCGCACACCGTCCGATTCTTGGCGCACCTCGGCGTTCCCGAATCCGTCATTGCGTCCGAGAGCGCACACGCCGCTGCCAAATTGAGCGAATTCGTCTCGACCGCCGCGAGCAGCGCGGTGAGCACCTCGGCGCGCTGGGTGCCCGCGGCGCTCGTCGCCGCCGTCGCGGCGTTTCAGACGTTGCGCGATCCGACGCCCATCGAGACGCGGCTCGCTCGCTTGCTTCCGTTGAACCCGCGCGTCACGTGCGAGCTCGTCGCGACTTTTCGCAACGTCGGGCGCGGCACGTTGCTCGGCAGCCTGTTCGCCGGCGTGCTCCAAGGCGTATTCGCAACGATCGGATTCGCGCTCAGCGGTCTGAGTCACGCGGTGCTCCTCGGCATTCTGACCGCGCTGACGGCGCTGGTTCCCGCGATCGGCACCCTCCTCGTCTCGGTGCCCGTGTCGATCTTCCTGATCGTGAAGGGCCACGTCGGGCTCGGGCTGTTTCAGCTCGCGTGGGGCATTCTCATCACGTCGTCACTCGTCGACTACGTGATCCGTCCGCTCATCGCCGGTCGCGAGTGTCGAGGGCATCCGTTCCTCGCGCTGGTCGGCGTCATTGGTGGGCTCGAGATGTTCGGCCCGATCGGGCTCATCGCCGGTCCGTTGATCATGACGTTTTTCGCGTGCGCGCTCAGCATCTACGAGCGCGAAGTGGTCGAGCCCATTCGACGGCGCAGCGCGCCCTCGGCGATCAGCCGGTGTGCCCCGGTAACAGGGGTTCAGCAGTGTGCGGCGCTGATTCCCACGCCGCCGACGCTCGACCGCCGTTCGTGAACTCGGCGCGCAACCGAATGACCGACTGGCACGATGACTGCACGAGTTCCAACGCTACGGATTTACATGGTCTCGAGCACCGGTCTTTTCAGAACGACCCTCGGGGTCGTCGCGCTCTCCGGCGTCGTGGCGTTTGCCGGTGCTGCAGCGGCCGACGAACCCCCGAGCACACACGCCCCATCGCGAACCTTTCAAGATACGGTGACCGAATCCGCCCCCGACCCGAGGTGGCTGTCCGTCGGCGGATTGGTGTTCGGCTCGACTTACCTCACGTCGGTCGTCGTCGCCGGAACGAGCAGCTACCGCGCCGATCAGCGCTTGTACGTGCCCCTCGCCGGGCCCTGGCTCGACCTCGCCGCGCGCGGCAAGTGCGGCTCGGACCCGAACTACCCCGCTTGCGGACACGAAACGCGCAACGACGCGCTCCTCGTCGGCGACGGGATCGGGCAGGCGCTCGGCGTCTTGCAAATCGTCGGCGGCTTTCTGTTTCCTACGACGCGAACCGTCATTCAGACGCGTCCCGAGGTCGTCTTCGCGCCGACGATCACGCCCTCCGAGTTCGCGATGACGGCGCGCGGAAGGTTCTAAAGCGGAGGGAGTCGCTGTGACATTCTTCCCCGAATGTGACGAAATAGAGCCTCAGCGCTTCCACGAAGCTCGATAAAGCACTTGGTCCACGGACGAGAACGGCGGAAGTCGTTGAACGAAGGAGTCGAGATGACGGCACAGCACATGAGTTCGCCCGAGGCGTCGCGGCCCACGGCCGACGGCTCACGAGACTCCGACGTCTCTTCCGGCGAAGTCGCGGTGAATCCGACGCCGGCGTACGCGGACTTCCTCGCACGGATGGCGCACGATCTGCGCTCGCCGCTCGGGATCGTGCTCGAAACCGTCGGGAGATTGGAGCGCGAGCTCTCGAATCATTTCACCGACGACCATAAATTGTTCCTGCGTCTCGGCAACCGCGGGCTCCTCCGGCTTCACGCCTTCGTCGACCGGATCACGTTGCTCGCCGAGCTGGAGGAGGGTCACCTCGAACCATCGAAGGTCGAGCTCGATCTCCGCGACGTCGTAAAGAGCGCCGTAGACGCGACGACGCGCACCGAACCTCGGCGAGAAGTCACCGTCGTCAACGAGCCCTGCGACGACGCTTGCCGCGTCATGGGAGATCCTCGGCTCCTCACGCAGGCCGTCCAGGAGATCGTTCGCAATGCCGTTGCTCACGCGCGGAAGGCAGTTCGCGTGGCGGTCGCGTCTTCGAACGGTATCGCGACGGTTTCGGTGGAAGACGACGGTGAGGGTGTCCGTCCCGGAGTCGAGGGCACGTTGTTCCAGCGCTTCGTTCAACGGCCTTCGCGGAGCGGCCTCGGGATCGGTCTGTCCATCGCCATGGACGTCGCGCGCGCTCACGGGGGCGGTATCGAGCGCGGGCAGAGCAGCTTGCCCGCAGGGCGACCGGGCACCGTCGGGGCGCGCTTCACGTTGTCGCTGCCGGCTATCGCACCCCGCTCGGCGTAGCGCTGTTCGGAATTGGGCGCCGTTCGACGCGACTGCCGCACCTTGGGGCAGGCCGCCGCAGTTTTCCTGCGCCGCGAGTGATAAGCTCGCGTGGTTCCGTGAAATTCGAACCTCGGACGACCGGCATGCGAGGTGCATTAGCTCTTCGACGGAGTCACGCCATGCACGTTCGAATCAGTCTTCTCGTATCGAAAGACCCGATCGTCGGCCAAAACAACGACGCGGCGGTTCCCTTTGCGTTCCGCGACACGTTGCCCGACTCGTCGAGGAGTGTGTTCCTCGACGGCATGGATGAACTCCAAGATCGAGATACCTTGCCGGAGGCGGGCCAACTGGAGTCCGATCGCGGCAGAGTCACCGAGATGAACATCGAACTCGCCGGCACGGAGTCGGAGGTGAACGAGCGCGCGAAATCCCTCCTCGGCGTGCTCGAGCGCGAGGTGCGTGCCGTCGCGCGTGATTGGCAATGCTCGATCGACGTGATCCCGTCCAACGGGCACTGACGGACATTGGAGGTATCGACTGGCCGCGTCCGCTACCGACCATGACAGCGGGCAGCCAGCCTGGTCGACGCGCGGTAAACGCGTCGTTCAGTGGCTTCGCGCGCTCTACGAACAAATGGACCGCCAGCGCACGTTCGGACTCGCGGCGGAGACCGCGTTCTGGCTCTTCTTGTCGCTCATTCCGTTGGTCGCCGTCGGCGGGCTCCTCGCCGCGAAGTTGTCGATGCACGGCTCTTTTCAACTGAACCCGGTGCTCGGCACCTTGCCGTCCTTGACTCGACAACTCGTATTGTCGGAACTTCACAAAGCCTCGCGATGGAACGGCGGCGCGGTGGGGCTCACGGGAATCGTCGCGTTCCTGTGGCTCGCGTCGAGCGGCGTTCAATCCGTCTTCGACGCGCTCGAGCTCGAGCTCGAAACTCGCCGGCCTTGGTTGCGTCAGCGCGCGCTCGCCTTGCTCACGTGTATCGGTCTTTCGGTGGCGATTGCCGTCCTCGCCGTTCTGCTCCATGGCGTCGATCTGGTGGCGAAGGCGCTCTGGGGCTTCGAGCCGTCGAACAGCTCCCGCGCGGTCTGGAGAGTGGTGGGTTGGGTGGGCAGCCTGCTCATCGGGTTCGGCTATGTGTCGGCGCTCTACGTCGTGGGCGTTCCCCCGCGCGAAAGGCACAAGCAACCGGTGTTCGCCGGCGCGACGGTGGCCGTGCTGATGCAAGTCGTCCTCGGGTTCTTGTACGGCGAATACTTGTCGACGTTGGGCGGAGGCGGCGCATACACGGAAGGCCTCGCGCTCGTCGGCATCACGTTGATGGCGCTGTATCTGTTCGTCTTCGCGCTGCTCACCGGCGCGGCCGTGAATCGGAAGCTGGCCCAGCGCGGTCTCGAGCCTCACGAAACGAAGCGGTGAGCGTGAGCTCGACGACGCCGCGACGCGTCCCGCCGTCTCGGCCTCGGCTGTCGCTCGCACGGGGTGTCTTCCTCGTGTTCGCGCTGTTCGTGTTGCCGCGCTGCGCGTCGATTCCCGCCGGTCGTTCCGCGGTGGACTCCGTGTCGATCGACGGCACCGACGAAGTGAGTAGCGGCGACATCGAGGAGAAGATCGCGACGACGCCGAGCCCGCGGTTCGTCGGGTTGTTCCAGGGCCTCGTCTACGACTACGAGGTGTTCGACCGGCTCACCCTCGGTCGCGACTTGGCGCGGATTCAACGGTACTACCGCGCGCGCGGGTTCTACGAAGCACGCGTCCGCGCCGGCCGAGTCATCCAGGTCAAACCGGATCACGTGCGGGTCGAGATCGTCGTCGACGAGGGCAAGCCGACCCTGGTTCGGCACGTGGTGGTTCGCGGTACGACGGGCCTTCCCTCCAAAATCCGGAAAAAAGTCCTCAAGCGCGCCACCAAGAAGCTCGCGCCTGGCGACCGCTTCGACGAGGACGATTTCGCCGCAGCCGAAGCGTCGATCAAGGATCGTCTTACCGACGACGGCTACGCGCTCGCCGTGGTGAAGCGCGACGCGCTCATCGATCTGGTCAACCATGCGGCGGACCTCGCGTTCGACGTCACGCCGGGGCCGCCGTGCACGTACGGCGCGGTCACGATCGACGGGCTCGGGAGTCTGCCGGACGCGCCGGTTCGGCGCGCTCTCGACATCCAACCCGGCGCCCCCTACTCGTCGAGCGGTCTCGATGCGGCACGGCAAGCCGCGCTCGACCTCGGCGTGTTCAGCTCGGTCCAGCTCGTCCCCGATCTTTCGTCGAAGAGCGCCGACGCGAAGGTCATTCCCGTGCGCGTGAAAGTCGAGCCCGCGAAGCTGCGCACCGTGAAGCTCGGCGGCGGCGTCGAGTTCGACGCCATCAAGACCGACGTCCACGCGATCATCGGCTGGGAGAACCACAATTTTTTCGGAGGAATGCGCCAGTACTCCGTTCAATTCAAACCGGGCGTCGTCCTGTACCCGCTGCGCGTGGGAAGTTGGGTCACCCCCGAACGCCTCTTGCCGGAGTTCAAGCTCAGAAACGAGCTGCGGCAGCCGGGTTTTCTCGAAGCCCGCACGTCGATCTTCATCCGCCCCGAGCTCAACCTATTTCCCGTGCTCCTCCGGACGCAGATCCAGCCCACCGATCCCGTTCTCGGGTACCTCGAGTTCAAGAACGGTCTCGGCCTCGATCGCGTGTTCTGGAAGCTGTACGCGAGCGTCGCGCACAACCTTCAAGTCGAACACCCGTTCTCCTACAAAGGGGCCGTAGACCCCGCGCTCCGGACCCTGATCATTTCGTATCCGGAGCTCATCACCAACCTGAACGTCACCGACAACCGCGTGCGACCGCACAAGGGGTTCTACGTCGGCGATAGTTTGCAGGTTGCCGGCGGTCCGTTCGGTGGAGTCGCGACCGACTTCAGCATTCAGCCCGATTTTCGCGGCTACATTCCTCTCGGAAAGCACGTGACGATCGCGGCGCGCGCGTCGTTCGGGTTCTTGTTCCCGCGCAACTACGGATGCGCCGAGGGCCACAACGGAACGTGCCTCGGAGGGTCCAACGCGACCAACCAAGAGCTCATCGACCAGGCGAGGGATCTCCAGGTCATCTTCTTTCGTGGTTTCTTCGCCGGCGGACCGAACTCCGATCGTGGCTACCCGCTTCGAGGCATCGGCCCGAACCTTCCCGTTCCATCCTTGAGCCTGGGAGGGTTGCAAAACTCGGCGTGCACGCAATCCGTGCTGACTGCGAACGCGAGCAGCTGCATCGTTCCCGTCGGAGGGTTCACCCGGTGGGAAGCGTCGCTCGAGGGACGCTTCGACGTCGCCGGTCCGATCTCCATGGCCGTCTTCGTCGACAGCGCCGACGTCTCGCCGAACCTCGTCGATATTCGGACGTCGCACCCGCATCTCTCGACGGGCCTCGGCGTGCGCTACGACACGCCGGTGGGCCCGATCCGACTCGACGTGGGCTACCGCATTCCGGGTCTTCAGATCCTCCGCGCCGGTACGGACGACGAACCCGCGCCGGAGACGCTTCTCGGATTGCCGATCGCGCTCGCGTTCGGGATTGGCGAGGCGTTCTGATGGCGCTCGCGCGACGCATCCTCGTGATCGTGGGCAAAACGGCGCTCGTGCTCGTTGCGGCGATCGTCGTGGCGCTCGGCGTCGCGGTGGTCGCCGCGAATTTTTCGGTGTCGCGCCGGTTCCTCGCGAGCCAGGTGAATCGTGCGCTCACTACGGTCGTAGCCGGCAAGATCACCCTCCTCGACGTCGGTCACGTCGATTTCTTCGGCGTCGACGGCGTTCGCGCGACCTTGTCGGACCCGGACGGCCGGCGCGTCGTGCTCGTCTCCGGCGTCCGAGCGCGGATCGATCCGATCGGCATGGTTCGGTCGTTGGCGTTCTCGAAAGGGGATCTTTCCGTCGACGTCGGTTCGATCGGTGTGGACGACGCCGACGTGTCGCTCGACGAGAACGCGAAAGGCGAGCTGAGGCTGCTCGCGGCCGTCGCTCCGCGCGAGAAGACCGTCGAAAAAAAGCCGAGCGCCGGGCCGTCCCTAACGCTTCGCTTCGACGAGCTGAAATTGCGCCATGCGTGGGTCCACGGAATGCCCCTCGAATCACTGGTCGTCGATGCCGACCTCCGCGACGTCGCGGGTGCGCTCCGCGTGCTCCCCAACCAAACCACCATTGAAATACATCACGCTCGCATCGTCGCTCGGGCCATGCCGCGTGCGGCGAATCCGCGTGGCAATGCGACCGCGACGTTGTCGCTTCCGAGCGGCGACGCGCCCCCGGAGATTGCTGCGTCGTTCGACGGCGATGTCGGCGATGCCCCGGTGACCGTGCGCGGCTCGCTTCACGGCGGCAAGCTCGACGCGCGTGTGGACGCGCAGGCCGACGCGCCCACGCTGCAACGGCTCTTGCCGGAGCTTCAATTCCAGAAAAGGGCGAAAGTTCACGTCGAAGCCGGAGGGTTGCTCCCTCGCGTCACCGTTCGGGGAACCGTGACCTGCGAGAACGCGACGGTGGAAATCGACGGAACGGCGAACCTCGGTTCGACGACGTCCGGCGACGTCCACGTCGACGCCGAGCACGTCGATCTCGCGGACCTGCTGAGCACGGCGCCGCGCTCGGACATCACGGCGCTCGTCGATGCGTCGGGAAGCGTGCGGCCGGGCGACGTGCCGCGCGGTACGTTCCAGGTGCGAACGCCGACGGCGACGATCGACGGACAAAAGATTCCGCCGGTGACCGCCGAGGGAAAAATGGCGGGCGGTCAAGCGTCCGCGTCGGTGTCCGTCGCGGAGCCCGGGTTGCCGGTTCGCGCCGACGTGACGTTCCGGGCGCACGAGGGACGCGCAACGCTCGACGCGGTGGTGACCGCGACCGTGTCGGATCTGCTTCGCGTCCCCCGTCTTCGTGGCAACGTGAAGGGGAGCGCGCAGGTGAGAGCCAAAGTGGCGCTCGAGTTGCCGGCGCAAACCGTGCACGGCGACCTCACGGTGCACGGCGATCACGTCGGGCACGGAGCGTTCGAGGCGACGAAGGTCGATCTGACCGGTGAGATTGACGGACGCGTCGACGATCCCGTTCTCTCGGCGACACTGAACGCCACCGACGTCCGCTACGGAACCCGCACGTTTCCCGCCGTTTCTGCGAGCGCCCGCGGGCGTCTCGAACACCTGGTCGTGTCTAGCAAGATCGACGGGACACCTCGGACGCCGGCCGTGAGCGCCGCCGCGAACGTGGCATTGAACGGCGGCGTTCGCCTCACCAACGCGAGCGCGACGTTCGAGAGAGCTCACGTGAAGGTGACGGCCGACGTCGGGAAAGTGACGCTCGGCGACGGTCTTCGTCTCGACGGCGTGGTCGTGACCGGCGCCGGCGAACCGATGACCGCGGATCTGCATCTGTTCCCCGCCGGTCTCGACGTGCGCGCGGCATCGAAGGGGCTCGAGCTCGGGCCGATCGCGCGCGTTCTCGGCGTCACCGGACCTCCGATGCGCGGTCGTCTGGCGTGCGACGTCGATGTCTCGGAGCGAGGTTCCGAGGCGCACGGTCACGTCGGGATCGACGTCTCGGACGTGTCGCTTTCCGGGATTTCGAACGGGGAAGCGCACGTGAACCTCACCTTGAAAGATCGCGACCTCGACGGAACGGTGAGCGCGAAGTCCGACGAAGGACACGCGCAAATCCAGGCGTCGAAGGTTCACCTCGCCGGACCGCTCCTCGAGCCCAGGTCGTTCGAATCGGCGACGGGAGCCGTCGAGCTCGACGCCGACGTCGATTTGAAGCGTCTCAAGGAGGCGCTGCCCGAACATGCGCTCTCCTGCGACGAACTCGGTGGAACGCTGGTGGCGACCGGCAAATACGTTCGGCCCTCCCTCGGCGCGCCGCCCGAAGTGACCTTGTCGGCGCACACCGAGAGCCTTCGCATCGCGGCGAATAGTCCCGAAGAAGGCAAGGTCGTCGCGACCGGTGTTCGCGTGCAACCTGGTTGGACGATCACGGGGGTCGACACGGACGTCGAGCTTTCCGTCGAACCGACGCGCGGCACCACGAATGCACGGGTTCACTTGCAGGATCAACACGGTTTGATCGCCGACTTCGACGCGTCGGCGACCGTGCCCTACGGCGCTCTCGCCCGGGGTGCCGCGGACGTCGATGCGGCTCTCTACGACGTGCCGATCGAGGCGCATCTCACGATGCCGAGACGTCGCTTGTCGGAATATTTGCCCGGGAGCTGGACGGACGGTCTCGACGCCGTGGTTTCCGCATCGGTGGAAGCGAAGCAGACGCTCCGCCATCCGCGAGTCGAAATCGACGCGGACGTCGCAGACCTCGGGCTGCGTGGTCGTGCGTCGTCGTTGCCGTTCTCGACGCATCTTGCCGGTCACTACGGCGATGACGCCGGCGCTCTCGACGTGAACATGTCCGTCAAGCAATCGGCCGCGCTTTCGCTCCAATCCGAATGGCGCGGCGATCTGTTGAACGTCGTGTTGCATCCGGATTCGCCGGCGCCGTGGGACGCGTCCGTTCGCGCGCATCTCGCGCAATTTCCGCTCGACGTCGTTCCCCAGCTCGCGAGCCTGAAGATCGTCGGCAAATTGAGCGGGGATCTCGACGCGAGCGGCGGGACGCGTTCGCCGCCGAAGGTTCACGCTGCGTTCGCCACCGAGGGCTTGTCGGTTGCCCGCGTCGCCGGCAACAGCGCGACGATCGACTTCGACGCCGACACGAAGACCGCGAGCGCGCAGGTGAAGATCACCGAATCGGACGGATCGGCCGAGGGCTCGGCGAAAGTCGGCATCGACTGGTCGAAGCTGCTCGCGCCGACCATCGACCCCGGCGGCACGACTCACGCCGAAGCGAAGGCCACGCACTTTCGGATCGTCGTCCTGCGACCGTTCTTGCGAGACATCGTGCGCAGCTTGGACGGTCGGGTGGACGCCGACGGCACGCTCGACGTCGCCAATCGTGCGGGTCGCCCGACCATCAAGGGATATTTGAATCTCGCACAAGGGCAGTTCCAGCTCGTGACCTTCGGTCAGGAATTTCACGACGTGGAGACGAAGGTCCAGTTCGATCCCGACGGCGTCGTGCGCGCGAAAGAGATCGCCGCGAAGGGTGTCACCGGGGCGGTCTCGGGGAGCGGCGAGGTGCACTTCGACGGCCTTCGGTTTCAGCGCGCGAAGGTCTCGCTCAAAGTCGACAAGAAAGATGCGCTCCCGGTGACCATCGAGGGGCAATCGCTCGCGCAAGCGTGGGGCACGTTCGACATGGACGCCGCGCCCGCGAAAGCGCCGCATGCGATCGACGTCACGATCGACGTGCCGTCGGCGGGCGTGAAGTTGCCGGAGCAGTCGACTCACGAGCTGCAAGACCTGGCGACCGATCCGCACGTTCGCGTCGGGTACTACGAGAACCCGGACGATTTCGTCGTCATTCCGCTCGAGAAGAGCGCGGACTCGTCGAGCTCGAATCCTCTTACCCTCGTCATCGAGGTCAAGCTGCACGATCTCGAGGTCGATCGCGGTAGCGATCTGCGTGCGCGCATCGACGGGTCACCGACGATCACGACGGGCGGATCGACGCAGGTCACCGGGCAAATCAATTTGAGGAGCGGGTACCTCGAGGTTCAGGGCAAGCGATTCGAAATCGAACGCGGCACGATCACGTTCACCGGCGCGCCCGACAACCCCGAGGTCATCGTGACGGCGGGGTGGAACGCTCCGGAAGGAACCCGCGTGTACGCCGACTTCGTCGGCCCACTCAAAACCGGCAAAGTGACGCTCCGCTCGGATCCGTCGCACACCAACAGCGAGATCCTCTCGCTGATCCTCTTCGGAACCACCGACGGGAGCAACGCGCCGTCGTCGAGCTCGGGCGCTCCCGGGACGTCCGGTGCGGTGGGCCTCGGCGGTGGCCTCGTTGGGCAAGGCTTGAGCAAGGCGCTCGACGATCTCACCGGTCTCGACATCACCACGCGCATCGACACTTCGGACAGCG
>DATBBD010000627.1:0-5079 GCA_036271175.1 Polyangiaceae bacterium
GCCGGCGTGATCCAGTCCGCCCGAGTCCGCGATCCGCAGCTCGGCGTCCCGGATGATCTGCGCGGATCGATCCGCGAGCTCGCACTGAAGTTGGTCGAGCTGTAAGGTACCGAATCGCGTCTGGATCGCTAACGCCCGTCTGGATCCCCCGCCGGACGCCCGTCTGAAATCGCCCATTGGACGCCCGCGACCGGGCGCAGCCCGGTAGCTGCCACGACTCGGTCAGTCTTGGCGGACCAGATCACGATCAACCAATGATGGGCAAGTGAGACTACCGGCAGACCCGGCGCGGGTCGCTCGCCGCGCGGCAGTGTCGCGTGACGCGTCTCCCGGATCACAAAAAATCCCTCCCCGAATCATCCAATCCTGGACTCGATCCTCTGATCCGGCACGATCCAGATCAGCGCGACCGTCACGTACAGTGCTTCGCTCATCCAGACGTGCACGAAGGCGAGCGGGATCGCGAGCGCGTAGAGGATCGGCGACAGTTTTCCTTTCCAGTCGCCTCCGATCGCGGCGGCCAGCTTCGAGCCCGGTCCTTGGTGTTGGATGATCGCTTGTTGAAGGATGACGTACGCGACTCCGCTGACCAACAGGAGCGCGCCGTAGATCGCGGTCGGCAAGGGAGCCCATTCGCTTTCGCCCATCCACCCGGTGACGAAGGGGATGAGCGAAAGCCAGAAGAGCAGGTTCAAGTTCGCCCACAGGATCTTCCCGTTGATCCGATCGGTCGCCTGAAGCATGTGGTGGTGGTTGTTCCAGTAGATCCCGAGGAAGACGAAGCTCAGCGTGTATGTCGCGAAGATGGGACAGAGGGGGACCAATGCGGCCCAGGTTCCGTCGCGCGGAATTTTGAGTTCCAGCACCATGATCGTGATCAGGATCGCGATCACACCGTCACTGAACGCTTCGAGCCGGCCCTTGTGCATCGCTTCGCTCCGTCTTCCGCTCTCGGCCGCGCGATCGCGCCTGTTTCCCGCCGTTTCAGGCGCGTCACGCCGTGAACTACCACGACGGACGGAACTCGCGCGTCAACTATCGGCGTCGAGGACGCACAGGCTCCCACATGCGGGTGATGGTGGAGACTCGCGCGCTCGTGTTTCTCGTGTCGTGTCGGGATCGAGATACGCGCCGAATATGGTAGGTTTGTCGTTGATCCGATGAGCGCCGACGCGACAGCTCCGTTGCCTTCGTCCGAACCGAGGATGATCGGTCGCTACGCACTCTTCGGAGAGATCGCGACCGGCGGCATGGCGACCGTCGTGTTCGGTCGCCTCGTCGGCCCGAGCGGGTTCTCGAAGACCGTCGCGATCAAGCGGTTGCATCCGCAATTCGCGAAGGACCCCGACTTCGTGTCGATGTTCCTCGACGAAGCACGCCTCGCGTCGCGCATCCAACATCCGAACGTCGTCGCGACGCTCGACGTCGTCGCGCTCGTCGACGAGGTCGTGCTGGTCATGGAGTACGTTCCCGGCGAGAGCCTGTCGAAGCTCATCCGGAACACGGTGGCGCT
Source organism: Polyangiaceae bacterium (assembly GCA_036271175.1). GTDB lineage: Bacteria > Myxococcota_A > Polyangia > Polyangiales > Polyangiaceae > DASZVB01. Next base: position 1,514 of record DATBBD010000627.1, read on the forward strand.
CGGCGAGAAGCTGCCGGTGGGACACGCCGCCGCCATCGTGTCCGGCATGTGTCACGGACTCCATGCGGCTCACGAAGCGAAGAACGAGCGGCGAGAACCGCTTCACATCGTGCACCGCGACGTGTCTCCGCAGAACGTCCTCGTCGGGGTCGATGGCGTGCCACGCGTCCTCGACTTCGGCGTCGCCAAGGCGGCGATGCGCTCCGCGTCCACGCGCGACGGGCAGCTCAAGGGCAAGCTGAGTTACATGGCGCCCGAGCAGCTCGGGGGCAGCGGCGTCGATCGCCGGACCGACGTTTTCGCGGCCGGCATCGTGCTGTGGGAAGCGCTCGTCGGGCAGCGGCTCTTCGCGGGAGCCGATCCCGGCGAGATCGTCGCCAAGGTGCTCAATGAAAAGCTGAAGCCCCCGATGGCGCTCGTCGCGAACGTTCCGCCTGCGCTCAACGCGGTCGTGATGAAGGCGCTCCAGCGCGACCCCGAGAAGCGCTACCAGACGGCGAGAGATTTCGCGAACGAGCTCGAAGCGTCGGTGGCCTTGCCGCGACCGAACGCGGTCGGGGAATGGGTCGAGAAGATCGCGGCGGTCGATCTCGAACGGCGCGCTCAGGTCCTCTCGAAGATCGAGACGATTTCGACGAGCCCGGAGGACGTCGCGAAGCTCCAAGGCGAGCTCGCGGCGGCTCCGGACGCCTCGGTCGACCGTACCAGCACGATCAGCAACGTAAGGAGCGGCTCCGGTTCGCGGCCGAAGCTGCCGCCGCCGCCGCGTCGCATCCTGAACGCCGAGAGCGGCGACGAGAGCGGGTTCCGAGTTACGACGCCGTCGACCGCAGACGTCGAGGCCCGAGCGGCGGCGCCCGATCCGCCGCGAAGGCGGTCGGGGATCTTTGCGTGGTTCCTCGGGGCCGTCACTTGCGCTGCGATCGGCGGGTTGGCGTCGATCTACGCGCCTCGAATTTTTCACGATGCGTCGGGAAGATCCGGCGGCCCGCCTCGCGCGACGTCCGCGTCGTCGGCCGCGACCCCCGTCGCCGCACCCCCGGCGCCGACGGTGGAAATCAAGGACCTGCCCCCCGCCGGATCGACCGACGACATCGAGGGAGCGACACCCGAGCCTCCGAGCGCGGCGAGCGTGCCAGCGCCCGAGTTGCGAGCTCCGAAGATGCAAGAAGCGAAGACGCAAGAAGCGAAGACGAAGGCCGCCCGGAGCGCTTCGAAGTGCAACCCCCCCTACACGGTGGACGCGAACGGAATCAAACGATTGAAGCCTCAATGCTTATGAACGGTGGGTGCGTGACCTTGCTCGAGCACGGACGGCGACGGAATCCATCGGGTGCGTTCGGCGGTCGAATGCGAGTGCTCGTCGCGATGTGGCTCGGTGTGTTCGCGTTCCTTCACGCGACGGCCGCGTTCGCGCGCGAGTCGAAGAAGAAGGAGGAGTGCGCCGCGGCGTACGAGAAGAGCCAGGAGCTCCGGGCGAGCGACAAGCTGCACGAAGCCAGGGATGCCCTCGTCATTTGCGCGCAAGACGCCTGCCCCTCGTTCGTGCAGGCCGATTGCACTCAGTGGCTCGCCGAAGTGCAGCGCGACATGCCCACCATCGTATTCGCCGCAAAGGACCAGAACCGCGTCGACACGGCCTCCGTCGCCGTGATCCTCGACGGAGAGTTGCTTCTGTCGGAGCTCGACGGCAAGGCCGTCGCGATCGATCCCGGGCAACACACCGTGCACTTCGAGCACGCCGGCGCCGATCCCATCGAACAGCAGATCGTCGTCCGCGAAGGCGAAAAAGACAGGGTGGTCGAAGTGTCGTTCGCGCCGGTGGGCGCCGACCTCGGTCGAAAGGAAGATCCGTACGGCGCGACGACGGCATCGCGCGACGTCGGCACGCGAGAAAACCGGCCCTTCGACCGCACGCGCCTTCGTCCCTACGCCTATGTGGCCGGTGGCGTGGGCGCCGCAGGGCTGATCAGCTTCGCGGTGTTCGGACTCGTCGGGAAGAGTCAGCAATCGGACCTCGAGCACGCCGGGTGCCGACCCGATTGCTCGCAGAACAAGGTCGACGCCATCCACACGAAGTACACGCTCGCCGACATTTCCCTGGGGATCGGCGTCGCGGGCGTCGGCGGCGGCGTGGCCCTCTACTTCTTGTCGCGCCCGAAAACACCGAGCCACGCGAGTGACGCCGGGCTTCGACTCGACGTGAAGGCGGCGCCCGGGTCGGCGCGCCTCAACTTATCAGGCGCTTTTTGATGCTCCAGCTCCGCTGGTTCGCGCTCTTCTTTTCAGCCCTCGTTCTCTACTCGGCGTGCACCCCCGGCGACCTCGACGAGCTGTCCGCGGGCTCGCACAAGACCCGAACGCGACCGCCCACTTCGCACGTCGACGGCGGGAACACCGACGGTTCGACGCCACGGTCCGACGCGGCCGTACCGCCGCTCTGCTCGAACGGCGTGATCGACGTCGGCGAAACGGACGTGGACTGCGGGGGCTCGTGTCCGAAGTGCCAGCCCGGGAGCAAGTGCCAGACCGACGCGAACTGCGCAGGCGTCGGTTGCATCAAAGGGATCTGCGAGGCCGCGGCGTGCACCGACGGCGTCAAGAATGGGAACGAGACGTCGATCGATTGCGGCGGAACGGCCTGCGCGAAATGCGGAGCCGGTGAGACGTGTGTGCTCGCCTCGGATTGCGAGAGCGGCGTCTGCTCGAGCGGCATCTGCGCCGCCGCGAGTTGCTCCGACAACACCAAGAACGGGACCGAGACGGACATCGATTGCGGCGGCGGCAGCTGTTCGCCCTGCGACCCGGGCAGCGCCTGCGCGGCCAAGGGTGATTGCAGCTCGGGCGTCTGCAACGCCGGGAAGTGCGCGGCCGGCGGTTGCAGCGACGGCGTGAAGAACGGGAAGGAAACCGACGTCGATTGCGGCGGTGGCGACTGCGAACCGTGCGCGACGCGGCGCGACTGCTTGGTCGCCTCGGACTGCGTCGTCGGGTTCTGCAGCGACGGCAAATGTCAGGCGGCGCATTGCGCCGATGGGCTCGCCGACTCGACGGAGTCCGACGTCGATTGCGGCGGCGCAGATTGTCTCGGCTGCCCCTCCAATTCGGCGTGCCTGAAGACGACCGATTGCGTGAGCCATGTTTGTCAAAATTCGGTCTGCCAGGCGCCCGCCTGCAACGACGAGGTACTGAACGGCTCGGAGACGGCCACCGATTGCGGCGGCTCTTGTCCGACCTGCGGCGATTCGCAAACGTGCACGTTCGGCGGCGATTGCACTAGCGGCGTCTGCAAGGACGGCACGTGCCAGCCCGCGGCGTGCAACGACGGCGTCAAGAACGGCGCCGAAACGGGGGTCGACTGCGGCGGCGGAACTTGCGGCACGTGTAACACCGGTGACGGGTGCAGCGCGGCGTCGGATTGCAAGACCGCGTTCTGCTCCGTCGGTGTTTGCACCGACCCTTCGTGCGCCAACGGCACCAAGGATGGTCAGGAAACCGACGTGGATTGCGGCGGCGCGGTCTGCCCGAAGTGCGACACGGCGAAGGCGTGCTCGATCGCTTCGGAC
>DATBBD010000628.1:0-16865 GCA_036271175.1 Polyangiaceae bacterium
CTCGTCGACGGAAATTCCGCGATGCTCGGCGGCCTTTCGCTCTTCGCGCTTGCCGCCAGCGGCGCTGTCACCGTGCTCGTCCTTCAGTCGAATACCGCACGCACGATGATGATCGCCGGCGCGTCCGGTTTGCTCGCCGGCAATGCGATCACGCTACTCGCCGTGGGCTACGGGTCGTCGCTCGGGTTCTTCGCGGGCACAGTGGTCGCCGGAGCCGGCTTCGGTGCCGGCTTTCAGGGGGCGCTTCGCAGCGTCATTCCTCTCGCGCCGCCCCACGCGCGGGCGGGCGTCCTCTCCGTGCTTTACGTGATTTCGTACCTTGCGATGGGCCTTCCCGCCGTGCTCGCCGGGGTCCGCGTCGTGCACGGTGGCGGCGTATCGAACGCTGCGCGGGAATACGGCGCGATGGTGATGCTGCTCGCGACGGCCGCGCTCGTCGGCGTCGTGACGCGGCGCCAGGCGGCGCGTGGTTGAGGCTCCGAACCGCACGAAATGTCAGAATCGCTCGCTCATCACCGAGTCGTTCATGAGCCACCACGGAAGGAGTATCGCGAGGTGGAAGATGCTGAACGCCGACGCGATTCAAATCGGGGAGGGGATCAGCTACGGCGAATATGACGACCGCGATCGGCTCGTCTCCATGACGGGCTTTTTCGCCGCGCCGGGGGGTGAACCCTGTCCGGTTATTACTTGGAGCGCATCCAGCGAGGCGTCGACTACATCGAGACGCGTCTCGACGAGGACATCCCGCTTTCTGCCGTCGCGAAGGTAGCCGGCATCAGCCAGTGGCACTTCCAGCGGATCTTCAAGGCGCTCACCGGCGAGACCTTGAAGACCTACATCCGTTCGCGACGGCTGGCGGGCTCGTTCGAGCGCTTGTTGACGACGAAGCTCAGGATCCTCGACATCGCTCTCTCTGCGGGTTTCGAGTCCCAGGAAGCCTTCGCGCGGGCGTTCAAGAAGGCGTTCGGTGTCACCCCGCAGCAATATCGCCGCATCGGCGACAAGAGCCTCTTCTTGAAGAAGGTCCAATTCGACGCGGACTATTTGCGGCACATCAACGAGAATCTCTCGCTCACGCCGGAGATCTACGAGCAGCCGGCAATGACGTTGGTTGGTTTGCGTACGCTCTTTTTCAGCGTGGATTCGGAGACATCCCCGCGTCGACGTACGCGAAGTTCGCGCATCGCGGCGTGGTGAGCCACCTCGACCACACCGTGAACTACGTGTACTCGACCTGGCTCGCACAATCGGGTCGACGCCACGCCTACGGAGTCGACCTCGAGATGTACGGCTCGGAGTACCACCCGACGAGTCTGGACTCGGTCATCTATTACGCGATTCCCGTCTCGTAGCGGGACCGCGGCCGCGCTCAGATCCCCGAATAGCGGCTCTTCAAGAACGTTACGAATTCGGGAAAATTCGCGGCTTGGTCGGCGCGAACCCGTTGCACGGCCGGGCGAGCCTGCATGCGCGCGACGTAGGCGCCCAAGCCCGGGACCTCGGCGAGTGGATCTCGCTTCAAAACCGTCCCGAGGATATTTTGCACGGCGGGCACGTGGATGGTCACCGCGACGTCGGCGGCGCCGAACGACGACCCGAGGACGAACCCGTCGAACCGCGCGAGCTTCGCGAGCGCCTTCGCCCCTTTGCCGACCGTCTCCAAGATCTCTTCGGCGACGCGTTCGGGCGGCGACGTTCTCCGGAAGAGATTCGGGATCAACCGTCGCGCAGGAAGCTCCAGGTACAAGTCGACGATTTGCGTCAGCTCGAGCGTCTTGGCCATCGCGAACGCCGTCTCGGGATAGAGCGGTCGCGCCGGATACGTGCGCTCGAGGTAGTCGACGATGCACCGCGACTCGGACACGAAGCCGTGCTCCGTCTCGAGGCAAGGGATCTTTCCGAGCGGACTCTTTTCCAGGTATTCGGGATCGTGGGTCGCGTCCGCGCCGACGTACGTCAGCACTTCTTCGAACGGCAATGCCTTCTCGAGGAGCGCGAGCTTGGCGATGTTGTAATAGTTACTGGCCGAAAATCCGTGGAGACGGAGCATGCTCGAGTCATGTCTCGTCGGCGCGTCCGACACAAGGTCCCACTCGACGCCTTGCGGCGCTCAATTGAAGCTGAGCGCCATGCCGAGCTTCGCGGCTCGCGCGAGGAACGCGTCGTCGGCGTTCGTCCGGACGTCGTTCTCGAGGTAGCCGATGAGCGCGGTGAGTTCGGCAGCGTCGAGCTGTCGTCTCCCGGCAGGAGGCATGGCGTCGGGGCTCGAGCGGGGCAAGCTCAGGCGCGCCACCGCGACGTCGAGCTCGGCGCGACTCATGTGGGCGATGTCGATGTCGAAGCGAGCGCGGGAGATGCTTTGGTCGAGCACCTCGTTGTGACAAGTGCCACAGGCCTGGACGAGCGCCTGTGCCGGCGTCGCGCTCGGTTCGGTTTGCAGTCCGAGCTCCGCGCGCGTCTGCGGATCGTCGGAGAAAATGTCGCTCAAGTCCGGGAGCTCCGCCGCACCGATCTCCTTTTTGCGATAGTGCTGATACGCCGCCGTGAGCGTCGCTTGCTTCGCGCCGTCGGTCGGGCGTGGATCGAAGTACGGGAGTGCCAGCTGTTCGCCGCGCTTGAACGCCTCGTAACCGGTGTACCAAGTGGCGCTTCGCTGAGGCGTCGCCGGATACCCGCCATCGACGTAGGGCCAGCGCTCGTTCATGATCGCCGAACCGTCGAACACCAGCGGCTGTACGGCGGTGACCGACTCCTCGAGCAAGAACCCGGAGGTTTGCCGCAGCAAAATGGACGGAACGCCGGCGTATTCTTCGTTGCCCTTCGCACTCAAATAGTCGTCGAGGATTTGGGAACCCGTCGTCTCGGGGAACGTCGTCGAATTGCCGTCCGGTTCGAAAAAGTGCGTCCACGGCCCTTCGAGCTCGCGCATGAGGAGAATCGGATCCTCGAGCCCGCGCTGGTGGCACTGACGACAATCGTTCGGCGTGTCCTTCAGGTCCTCGGCGTCGTGGATGTCGACGTGAGTCCAATTCGACTCGATGCTCGGTGTGTAGAGGTCCCCGGGAGTGCACCCGCCCGCGGCCCGATTGCACGCTTGCTCGAACGACACGAGGTAGAAGTTGAACGTGAATTTCTTGCGATCGAGGGTCGCAATTTCCACGCTCTGGACGCCACGGTTGAACGCCAGCGCCGTCGGCGTACCGAGGAGAATGGCGCGCGGATTGATCGGCGAGACCAGCGAAGCCGAGAGCGACGTCGAATGATCGAGCAAGGCGACCGCGAGGTAGCCGGCGATCCCGGGCTGAGCCAAGGAGGCTCCCGCTTCGGTCACTGCTCCGCCGTCCGGCTCTTCGAGCCCGAGCCCGACGATGCTCTCGAGTTCGTGCAAGCTCCCAATCGTCGCCGGTTCCTTCGCGCAGAAGACGTCGCGGACGGCGTCGTCGGTTCCCCGCGTGCACAGGTCTCCGGACGCCACCGTGGCGCTGGACGAGCTTTCTGGTTGGCAACCTGCGAGTAGAGACATGCACGACGCGACCAGGGCCGCCCGAAAGAGCGATCGCACGTCGTGCGCGAGCATCACTCCCTTTTAGCGGAATCCGACGGCAACGACGAGCGGCGAAAACGACAATGTTCGCACGGTTCCTGCCATCGTCTCTCCGCGGCCTCTGAGCTTTGCGAGTGGATTTTAGCCGCCACGGAACGTTCGGCGATAGGCGTTCGGGCTCACGCCGACGGTGCGCCGAAAGCGTGCACGAAACGTCGATGGACCATCGAATCCAACCGCCGTCGACACCTCTTCCACGGACAACTTGGTCGTCTCGAGCAGCGCTTGCGCCTTGCGGACGCGCACGTCGAGCAACCATTGCAGCGGCGTCGTTCCGGTTTGTTCCTTGAAACGCCGGCTCAACGTTCGCGGGCTCATCGAGGCCTTCGACGCGAGCTGGTCCAACGTGAGCGGCCGCTTGACGTTTCGCTGCATCCACTGAAGGAGCGGCGCGAGGCTCGACGTCGAAACGGGCGCTTCGTGATGAATGAATTGCGCCTGTCCACCCTCCCGTTCCAGCGCCGCAACCGCGAGGCGCGCGGCGCGCGCGGCGACCGCTTGCCCATAGTCGCGACGGACGAGATGCAGGCACATGTCGAGCCCCGCAGAGGCGCCCGCCGACGTGATGAATTGGCCGTTGTCGACGAACAGCACGTCGGGGTCGACGAGCACTGCAGGGTAGCGCGCCTTCAACATGCTCGCCGCGAGCCAATGCGTCGTGGCGCGCTGTCCATCGAGAAGACCGGTCGCCGCGAGCACGAACGCGCCGGAACAGATCGACGCGATCCGCGCGCCTCGGCGCGCCGCATTCCGGATCACACGGACGATCGCGTCCGGCACGGGTAAGACCGGGTCTTCGATGCCCGGAATGATGACCATGTCCGCGTCGCCGACGTGATCGAGGGTCCACGGTGCGCGAATGTTGAACGCGACCGCACGAATCTCGGGCGCCTCGGCGCAAACCCGCACGCGGTAACCGGGCGTTCCGTCGTCGAGCTGAACACGCCCGAACAGGTCACAAGGAATGACCAGATCGTAGGGGACGGCCCCGTGCATCGCGAGGATCGCGACGTCTCGCGTCGAACCGGTCATGCTCGTCCTCAAGATACAGGAACAGGCGCGTTTCGGAAGGGACCGCGTGAGCGCGACGGCTGTGGCTATATTTAGGCGACATAGCGAATTCTAGCCAATCGACGGGTGGCCGAGCGTGGCCCGATGGGCGCTGCGGTGTTGCAGGGGGTGCATGCACGGATGCCGGCGATCCGGGAGCGGTTTCGGGTAACCCGTTTTGCGACGGACGCATACGCCGATGACCATGAGCGAGCAACACACCGGATCATGCTTCTGCGGAGCCGTCGAGATCACCGTGACGGGTGCACCGGAGGCGATGGGGTTCTGTCATTGCAATTCGTGTCGATCGTGGTCGGCGGGCCCGGTCAGTGCGTTCACCTTGTGGAAGCCATCGGCCGTCGCGATAACGAAGGGCGCCGAGTCACTCGGGTCGTACGAAAAGACTCCGACCAGCGTCCGGCGATGGTGCAAGGAATGCGGAGGTCACGTGCTCACCGAGCACCCACCGCTCGGCGTGACCGACGTCTACGCCGCCACCATCCCGACGTTCGCGTTCGAGCCGATGCTGCACGTGAACTATGGCGAAACCGTGCTCCCGATGCGCGACGGATTGCCGAAGCAAAAAGACTTCCCTTCCGAAATGGGCGGCTCGGGCAAGATCTTGCCGGAGTGAGTCGAGCGTTTGCTCCGATCGCACGACTCGCGGGGCGCGTCGTAGCGACCTACGCCGTCTATCTTGCGTGCGGCCAGACGATGGTCGGAAACGCCGGACCGGGGCGTGCGAACAGGAACCCCTGGAGAAGATCGCACCCGAGGTCGCGCAGCGTCTGACTCTCGTCCGCCGTCTCGACGCCCTCCGCGACGACCGTCATGCTCAGCTCTCGAGCGAGTCCGATGATCGCCGACGCGACCCGTCGCTTCGCGTCGTTCTCGTGAATGTCGCGGACGATGCAGCTGTCGAGCTTCAGAAAATCCGGCTCGAGATGCGAGAAGCTCGACATGCCCGCGTCGCCGGCGCCGACGTTGTCGACCGCGATACGAAACCCCATTTTGCGGAGACCGTCGACGCGGAGCGACGCTTGCGGAACGTCGCGGAGCGCGTCGCGTTCGGACAATTCGAGGACGACTCGGCGAGACAGCGCCCGGAGCTCGCCGCCCCAGTCGACGAGCAGCGGGTCCATCAGGTCGGTCGGGTGAATGTTCAGGAAGAGTAGCGAGTTCCCTTCGAGCTCGCGGATCTCGCGCAGCGCCATGCTCCGCACGAGACGGCCGAGGTCGCGCAGCCGCCCGAGTCGCGCGCCCGCGTGGAGAAACGCCGCGGTGTCCGCCAGCGCCGGGTCGCCGCCTCGAAGGAGCGCTTCGAATCCCGATACGTTGCCGCTCTTCGAATCGACGACGGGTTGATAGAGCACCGTCGCGCCCGCGAGAGCGCTCGCGAAGCTCGCTTCGAGTCGTCGAAGATCCTCGGGCTCGGGGTCCACGGCGGTCACCGGTTTGGCCGAACGCGCCTCTTCACGAGCCAGCCGCGAAATGCCCCCTGCGCGTCGAATGTTCTCGATCAGCACGAACGGATCGACGGGCTTGTGCATGTACTTGAACGCGCCGTGATCCAGCGCCGAGATCGCCGTCGCGAGCGTCGGAACGCCCGAAATCAGGATGACTTGCACGTGCGGATCACGCTGGCGGATCTCTTTCAACAGCTGAATACCGTCCATGCCCGGCATGGAGATGTCCGATACGATGGCATCGAACGACTCCGAAGCGAGCCGCTCCAAGGCTTCGCGTCCGCTCGAGACGTCGGTAACGTGGAGACCACGCATGCGAAAGACGCGCCCCGACGTGCGGCGTACGCTCTCGTCGTCGTCGACCAGAAGCAGGCGGCACTGGTCATCGAGCCCCGCGGCCAGCGGCGGGCCGTCGGCAGGGCCGGCTGGCTTCGAGTTCGAATGGACCGCCATCGTGCGTAGCTACGGCTCTCCTCGAAAAAGCGTTAACTCTGCTCCTCGAGTATGACCCATTACCGACGATTCGCGGGAATCTGCTTACGCGACGCGGGCTCCTGACCCGTTTCCGAGTCATCGAGAACTGACAGCGCGGTGTAGAGTATTTCATACACACATGTGGTTAAGGGTTGGGGCACACGGCCGTACTGCCGGAGAGAGTGCAAACCCACCCGGTAAGCGCCATCGAGTTCTGCTCGTTCGCGGGTTTCCCTGCTGACGGGATCCGTGCGTCACGGGGTTCGTGGTACCCCGGCGTGGGCGATGGTCGTTCGTCGTGCTTGTCGGAGGAGGAGCCGTAAGTCGTGGCGATTCTTCTTCGAACCGACGCCGCAGACGTCGAGCTCGTCGCGGACGTCACGTCGGCGCTCACGGCGGCCGGGTTTTCTTGCGAGACGACGCCGTTGGGTGTTCGCGTGACGGTGCTCGATGTCGTCGAGCCTATGCTCGAGAGCGAATTGTCGGTGGTCGCGGTGGTATCCGGCGGAACTCCGGTGGCGCCGTTCTTCGCGCAGGGTTTCGTTGACGTCGCCCAATGGCCGCAGGATCGCGACGCGCTCCCGTTCCGGTTGCGCTCCCTCCTCGACGCCCAGGCGGTGCGCGGAGAGCGCGATCTCTATCGCGTCGTTCTCGACACGACCCCGTCGGTGATGTTCGTGAAGTCGAGGGCGGGCAGATTCCTGTTCGCGAACAAGGCACTCGCCAACAGCTATGCTGTCGCCGACCCCAACGACCTCATCGGCAAGCAGTCGACCGACCTTCAACAAAGATCCGACGCGCGCGCCGCGATCGACGCCGCGACCGCCGCGCTCTACGCGTCGGGCGAGCCGCTGGTCTACGAGGTTCCCATCGAGACGAAGAATGGGGGGCTTCGATGGAAGCAGACCAGCATCGCGCTCGGACCCGTTCACGATAGTGAGCGGGTGCTCATCGGCACCTCCCAGGACATCACCATGGCCCGGAGCGCCGAGCTCGAGCTCCGGCGCCAGCACGGCCTCCTGCGTCAAGTGATGGACGCGAGCCCGGGGTTGATCTTCGTCAAAGACGATCGAGGACGCTTCGTCGTCGTCAACGCCGCCTTCGCCCGGATCCACGAGCGAACGCCGGAACAACTGATTGGGATGACGGCGTCGGAGCTGCTGACCGAGCCGGCAGAAGCGGCCGAATGGCGCGAAGCGGAAGAGCGAGCGACGCGGGCACGGGTTCCGATCGTCAACGAAGACTCGATGACCACGCGGGACAAATCCGTGTTGCGTTTTCTCTCGGTGCGGTGCGCCTTCGACGACGACGAAGGCAAAAAGCTGACGCTGACGATCGCGACCGACATCACTGCTCGCCGCAAGGCCGAGGACAATTTCGAGCAATACCGCGCGATGGTCGAGATGTCGCGAACGCTCGGGCTGGTCACCGACCTCAACGGCGTCATCCTCCGCGCGAGCCGAGCCTGGTTCTCGTCGTTCGGATACCCGGAATACGCGCTCGTGGGGACTTCGATCCTCAGCCTGCTTCATCCCGAAGATCGCGCGCGGCACTCGGCGGCTCGACAGTGGCCGATTTCCGCGGACGTTCTCGACGGCGCGGAAGTGCGCTGTCGCGCGCATGACGGCACGTACCTCAGGCTCGTGTGGAGCGTCGCCGTCGACGAGCAGAAAAAGCGAGGGTTTGCGGTCGCTCACGACATCACCGAGCTCCGTCGCGCCGAGCGGTCGGCGGAAGAGGCGCGCGCCAACGCGGTGCAAGCCTCGCGCATCAAGTCGCAGTTCGTGGCGAACATGAGCCACGAGATCCGAACGCCGATGAATGGCGTCCTCGGGATGCTCGCGCTGGCGCTCGATACGCCACTGTCGCCGGAGCAGCACGGGTTCTTGCAAGACGCGTACGACTCGGCCGAGGCGCTCCTCGTCATCATCAACGATATCCTCGACATCTCGAAGGTCGAGGCGGGTCGAATGGTGCTCGAGAAAGTGCCGTTCGTGATCCGCGACGTGGTGAGGGCGGCGGTCGCGCCCCAGTTCGCTCGCGCCAAGCAAAAAGGGCTCGCGACTCGGATCCTCGTGGACGACCTGTTGCCGGACACGGTGCTCGGAGATCCGGTGCGCCTCCGTCAAGTGCTCGTGAACCTCGTCGCGAACGCGGTGAAGTTCACCGAGGAGGGCGTCATCTCCGTCCGCGTGCGCATCGAGGCGGCCGACGGCGAGGTCGTCCACGTCGCGGTCGCCGATACGGGCATCGGTGTTCCGCCGGAGAAGCACGAACGAATCTTCGAGGCCTTCCGTCAGGCCGACGAATCGACGACTCGAACGCACGGCGGCACGGGGCTCGGCCTCTCGATTTGTCGTGAGCTCACGAAGCTCATGGACGGGCGCATTTGGCTCGAGAGCGAGGTCGGATGCGGCACGACGTTCCATTTCACGGCTCGTTTGCCGTTTGCGGAAAACGCACCCGACACGGCCCCGTCGGAGGCGGTGCTCAAAGCTTTCGACGCGAACGCGCTCCGATTGCGCGTTCTTCTCGCCGACGACAACGCGGTCAACACCAAGCTCGCGGTGCGACTCCTCGAGAAGAACGGATGCGAGGTGTTGGCCGCGCCGAACGGCCTCGTCGCGACCGAAATTGCCGCTCGCGAGGAGCTCGACCTGATCCTCATGGATCTTCAGATGCCGATCATGGACGGATTCGAAGCGACTCGACGGATCCGCGACGGGGAGCGCAGCAGGCGCCGCGTCCCGATCGTCGCGCTCACCGCGAGCGCAATGAAAGACGACGAGCAACGATGCCTCGCCGCGGGGATGGACGGCCATCTCGCCAAGCCGCTCGACGCGAGCAAGCTCGCCGAGCTCGTCTCGCGACTTCGCAGTGGCGTCGCGTCCACCGTCGCCGCCGAGGCACCCCGGAGCAAGCGCTCCGTCGACATCGCCGAGGTGCGGGAGCGATGCGACAACGACCCGAACCTCGTCCGCGAAGTCGTGGACGCTTTCCGCGAGAGCTGCCGCGAAGGGTTCGTCGAGCTGGAAGAGGCGGTCGAGACCGGCGATCTCGTCGTGATCCGCCGCGTCGCGCACCGACTGCGTGGTGCTCTGCTCTACGTCGCCGCGGGCCCCGCTGCGAAAATTGCATCTCAGCTCGAGCACCTCGACGGTGACGCCAATGGCTCGGTGCCGCTCCTCGTCGCTCAGCTGAAGAAAGAGACCGAGTCGGTGGACGCGATATTACTGGCCGAGAGCCAGCGTAGGAGTGCGGCGCCGCCCGCCGCTTGAGCGGCGATCGGGGCTTCGTTTCGGTTCGACAAGGAAATCACACCATGGAAATGCTCATAGCGGACGACGACCCTCTCTATCGGAAGATCCTGGTGACTTTCGCGCAGCGGCTCCAGTACCAGCCGCTCGTCGCGCGCGACGGTGAAGAGGCGTGGAAAATCTATCGGCAACAACGGCCGCCGTTCGTGCTGCTCGATTGGATGATGCCCGGCTTCACCGGTGCGGAGGTTTGCCGGCGCATCCGTGAGCTCACCAACGAAGAGCGTCCCTATATCATCTTGGTGACGACGCTCTCCGAGGGCGAAAAAATGCTGGAAGGATTCCTGTCCGGAGCCGACGACTACATCGCCAAACCGTTCGATCGCGAAATGTTCGAGTCGCGCGTCAAGGCCGCTTCGGACGGCATCCGCGAGCGCCTGGGTCGCGAAGAATCGATGCACAACGAGATCGTCGACAAGCACCGGGCAGCCGGCGAAACCGAGAGCCCGGAACTTCTCGAGAGCCTGAATGCCCTCTCTCGCATCTACAAGCAGCAAGGCGTCTACGCGAAGGCGCGCGCGTTCGTGACCCGGCAGATCGACATCTCCGCGCGCGCGGGCGACGACGGCGCGGTCGAGCGGCTCCGCGCGTCCATCGCCGAGATGGACGCGATGGAGACTCAGTCACAAAACGCGCGATGACCCCCCCGCGTTCGCAGGGCACGCCGATCGCCGCCGCACCGTCCGCGGGTTCTCCTCGTTAGGGGAACCCGCGTTTTCGTCGGTGCGCGGCGCTAACGCTTTTGCTCGTGGCCCGCGCCGTGCGGCGGGGCGGCCCGAACGGCCGCAGCGTGAGGAGCCGCTCGATGCGGTTCAGGCGCGGCTCGATGGGCGACAGGCGACGCCGCGCGGCGTTCGGTCGCGGCATGCTCGGTCGCACGGTGCTGGACTGCGTGCGTGGCGACCTGGTGCTCCACGGCGCGATGCTCGGCTTGTTGCCGTACGGCGCGAGGCTCGGACTGATGCGCGGCGACACGGTGCTCCGCCGGGTGCTCTACGACGCGATGTTCCGCGGCGTGTTCCGTCGCGGCACGCGCCGCTTCCGGATGACGCAATCCCGCGGGGGGAGCGCCGCGCCAGCCGCCGGAGGGCGCCCCAGGCGCCGTGCGCCATGCGGTGCTATGTGCGGGCTCTCTGCGCCAGGTATGAGGGTCGACGCGAGGATGGGCGCGCCAGGCAACCGGCGCGACGCGGCCTCCGCCGTATCGAAAATCGCGATGTCCGTCGGGACCGCGCCAATAGCTTCGATAGTAGACCAGGTGTTCGCCTTCCCAAACGAACCGTGGCCCCACATAGAGGTAACCCGCACGCTGAGGGCTCCAATACCCAACGTTCCATTCCCAATCATATCCGGTCCAATCCCAATATCCGGGAACCCAGGAATAACCCAACGCCGGAGCGACGGGTTCGTCTTCCGGGATGGGGTCCGGAGGCGGAGCGGTCGGGTACGCTTCGGCGTCGAGCCCGACGTCGACCTGGACGCCTTGCGCCTTCGCCGGCGACGAAAGCGACGCGGTCGCGGCGAACCCGAGCACGCTCGCGAGGCAAAGCGCGCCCGCTCGCGCGAAGGCAGCGCGCGAGCCGCGCGAACCCACGCGGGGGCGACGCTCGATCGCGATTAGATCCGAATTTCTTGACTGCATGGTCTAGTTCCTCTGCCCGGAGACCAGTGCAAGCGTCGCGCCGGATCCGCGACGACGACGTTGAGGCAATAGGCGGCACTCCGCTCGCGCGTTCGGGCCTCGATACGCGCTAGTTCCAACGGGTTACCCCGCGGCCGAGCGCCAGTACCGCGACGCTGAACAGGGCACCGCCCGGGCTGCTGGGTCGATTTCAGACAGTCGTCGCAGTTTCGAGCAACGTTGCCGCACGTCGCCGCGTTCGTGACGGCGCGTGGCGAAAGCGTCACGGCCTTTCGGCGCGAAGACGGTGACGTGCGGCCGAGCAACACCGTTTCTGCCGAGCCACACGCGGAGCGTACCGCTCGCCCGGAGCGAGGTCGGGAACTCAGGAAATAGCGAGAAATCGGCTCCCACGGCGTGTTCGAACGACGCGGCACATGCGTTGCAATCGGCCGCAACCGGGATGTGGAACTACACCGAGGAGACGAAATTCATGGACCGATCTACTTGTTTTGCTTGGGCACTCTTTGTCGCCGGGAGCGCCGTATTGCCGGCTTGTGGAAGTGACAAATCGACGAATCAGCCCGCGTCGTTCAGCACCGGTTTGAACGAAACGGAGTCCCTTAGCAGCTTGAGCGACACGGATCTCGCGACGCTCTGCTCGAAGATGGGGACCTATCTGCAGAACGACCCGGCCATCGAAGCCGTGTCCTGTCGTCTCGCGGGAATTGGTGCTGCGGCCGGCGCGTCATTCGCGGGAGAGCTGAGCGGCACGGGGACCACTGATACCGACCTCGAGCAAGCGTGCTCGGGTCTCGAGTCCGCGTGCAAGGCGAAGTGGAATGACCCGGATGCGGGCTTCAAGTCTCGGACGTGCACGAAGCCTCCTGGATCTTGCTACGGGACCGTCGAGGACTTCGAAACCTGCGTGACGGATTCGCTGGCGGCGCTCGATAGGTCGGTGTCGAAGGTGCCGGCTTGCTCGACGCTCGAGGCGTCCAATTTCGAAGCGACGGCGAGCTCCGCGGACGCCGGCACCGACGTCGCTACACCGGCATCGTGCGCGCGGCTCGAATCGGAGTGCCCGGGCATCTCGAAGAGCACGGGATTGTCCTCGACCGCGTCCGCATCGGGCGGCTCGTAGCCTCGCGTCCCGAGGGCTGCCGCGGCGTCGAGGCCGCTGTAAACGGCGATGACCTCGTTCTCGCCGTCTAGCCTTCCGCGGCGCGCTTCAGATCTTCCGCGTAGGTCTCGAATACCGGCGCGAAGTCGGGAAGTGAGCCCTTGATCATCGGAAGCATCAACCCGGTGAACGCTTCCTTCATCGAAAAAAGGGTGGTTCCGTCGGCGTTCGGCGTGAGCGTGAACGTGCGCACGCCTTTGAACATCGGCGCCATGCCGTCGCTCCACGTCATGGTTCGCCCCGATTCGAACTGCGAGACTTTGGGCTTGAAGACGCGGTCTCCGGCGGCGGGCACCTTGAGTTTCAACGTCCGGCCTTCCGCGATCTCGCCTTCGATACTGCTCACCGTCGTGTTCCAGCGCGGAAACCCAGCGGCGTCGGTGAGCAACGCCCAGATCTTTTCGGGGCTCGCGCCGATGGTCGTCTCGATCGCGCAATCCATTCGGAAGGCACTATTCGTCCTTGTCGCTTTGGCTCGGCTCATCGTCGTCATCCGGGCGTTTCGTTCGAGTGCGTCAGGGGAGGGAGGCATAGCCGTCGACCGTCGAGAGTTCGACGAGCAACGGCGGCTCCACACAGTTACCCGCGAGGCGCTCCTGAAACGCCTTGAACGACGCGAGCCCGGCGAGCGGGCTGTCGCCCTCGATCGTCGCGATGTGAATGAACGTCGCGCCGTCGGCGAGGCGATACGTCGTGTAACGAATGCCGCCCGGAGTGCGCGCGCGGAGCTCGTCGAAGACGGCGTGAATCATTCCCTCGTTGCTCGTGGCGTAAGCGTCCTTGGTCTTGTATCGCACCATCACGGTTCTCATCGTGGCCTCCGTCGAAGCCGACTCTCGGGCTTCGGTAGGGACGACGACCGACGTGGGCGAAAGGATGCGGCAGCGCCCGCGATTTTCTCGAATCGATGGAAAATACCGAGAAAATCCGGGCCCGCGTTAGCGGCCTGCGGCGGCCGAATCTTCGCGGAGCGTGAACGCGGCGCCCTGGGGGTCGTCGCAGATCGCGATGCGATCGCCGCCGGGGATCACGACCGATTCGACGACGCTGCCGCCCCGCGCCCTCACCGCGTCGACCGCGGGATCCAAGGCGCCCACCCTAAAATGAAAGAGCCAGTGAGGATGAACGCCGGGTCGCGTCGCGATATCGGACATCGAACCCACGGGCGCTCCGCCGGCTTGCCACGCGAAGGGATGGAACACGCCGTAGGTGCCCAAGTCGAGCGGCGCCTTGAATTCCCATCCCAATACCTCGCTGTAATTTTTCTTGGCACCCTCGACGTCGCGGGTGTTGAGGAGATGCCACTCGACGCCGAGGCTCGAGTCGCCCGCGCTCGCATCGGACGCCGGTTTCGGAGCGGGCTTCGCGAGGGCGACGACGGCGCCTCCGGGGTCGCGCACGACCGACGCTTCGAGTCCCTGGGGGTTCACCCACTTCGGGCCGAGCGACGTCGCGCCGCGTGCGACGAACGCCGACGTTGCGCCATCGACGTCGCCGACGTCGATGAAGCCGAGCCAATGAGGACGCGCGCCGCGCGCGAGCGCCTGTTCGTGGAGCTGAAAGACCTCGAGCTTGCGATCGCCGAGCACGGCCGAATAGAACGCGCGCGCTCCGTCGACGTCGATCGTGCGGAGGTAATATTCGAAAAATCCCATCATCGTGGCCGGCGTTTTACCACGCGCGCGGCCGATGCGCGGTCTACGACTCGGTCGGTTTCAGCCGTAGCCGTTCGAGCTCGTGCACCGCGTCCTCGACGGTCGCGGGTTCCCAGTCTGCGTAATCGAGCTCGATGTGGAGCTCGGTCCCGTCGCGCGCGATGACGACGGTCATTCCGCCTTCGCGAAGACCCTTTGCCTCGACGTACGAATCGACGTCCGGCGTGGGCGCTCCGTTGATCGCAATGACGATGTCTCCCCAGCGAAGCCCCGCACGCGCCGCAGGGCTGCCAGGAAGGCAGCCGAGCAACGGCAATCCGCCGTAAAGTTTCGCGAGCCGTTGAATGGTTCGTGGATCGAGCACGCTGGCGAATGTTGCACGTCGCGTGGGCCGTGCACTCCACAATTGCGACAATTTCGTTTTGTCCGGACGATCCCGCGAGTTGACGCTCCCCGGCATCCGTCCTGTTACCGCACGTCTTCAGAGAGGGACTTGCACCCGTGAACGAGATCTGGGGGCCTTCGCTCTGAATTCTCGCGGACGCGGGTCTTCCGTGGATAGCGTCGCGCCGGCCAACTCGATGGACGCGAATGCCGGGTCCAGTGCGCGAGCGGCGCGCAAGGGTGAGTGGCGCGCTCTACGCGAACGAGCCTCGACCCGTGAAATGCTTCGGCGCCTCCGATGTTACGATGCGAGCCGTCATGAGCGGATCGGTCTCGACGAAGTTCGTGTCCACGCTCGCCGTGCTCGTCGCCTTCGTCTCCGGGTGTGGCGGCGCGCCGCCCGCGCCTTCGGCGCCGCTCTCCCCGCCGGGGATCGGCGCGCCTGTTTCGCACCATCGCCACGAGCTGCACCTGCCGCCGGTCGGTCCGACGGTGAGCGTCGAGCTCGGCAATGAGCGCGCCGAGATCCGGCTCGCCGAGTTGCCGCACGCAGGCCCCACCGTTCCGCTCGTCGAGGTGTGGAAGGCAGCGATGCCGAACCGCGACCCGGCGTCGTTCGACTTCGATCTGTTCGGTTCCGATGGGTTCCACCCCGGTGCTCGCCCCGCGTGTGCGCGCTTGCTGAATGCCGGCGAGCTCGCCGCGGCCCACCTCGACGTCGTCACGCACGACGTCTCGTTCGATCCAATCCTCCAATTACCGGGCTGCTATCGGGTCCGCGCCGTGGTGCGACTGGAAGGGATCCCCATTCCTTCGAACCCCGCGCGGGCCGATACAATCGCCACGGCGATCGCCGTCGCGCCGCCCGCGTGTTCGGCCGCGGATTGGTCGACGCGTCGCCTCGTGCCGATCCTCAGGCCGGGGAAGACTTCGACGTCGTCGCAGCAAGAACGTCCGGGCGCGGCGGAGCACGCGTTCGAGTCCGAGTGCACCGATGCGCCGGCGGGTCCGACCTGGGATTCGCCGAACCGCGTCGTCATCGACGGCGTCGAGCTCGCGCTGTCGAACGCAGCGCCGGCCGGGGTGAGCCGTCGAGGCTGGCCCGGCAATCAGTGCGCGTTCGACGTTCGCGCCGCGGACGGATCGGGTCGCGCGACCAGGCTCGGTCCGAAGGAAGTTCCGCCCTTCACGACCGTCAGCGCCGTCGTTCGATTGGGATCGGCCGCCTGGATTTCATTGTCGTTCAACGGCTACGCTTCGGAATTTCCTCGCGGCGGCAACCGCGTCGTCGCCGTCGATCTGTGCGACGGGCGCATCGTCTGGGAGACGAAAGACTCGATGTCGAACGGCGGGCTCTTGCTCCTCGGGGACTACCTCGTTTCCCCGTACGGCTTCACCAACGAGTCGCGACACGTCTTCGTGCTCGATTCTCACTCGGGCAACGTCGTTCAGCGGCTTCCCGTGCTCGAAAATATCTGTCCGAGCACGCGTTGGGCGCCGAACTGGCACGAGGGAGAACGGTGCGACGCTCCGGGCCAGACCGTCGGCGCGGCCACGAACCCGCGCGTCGAAGGGGGCCTCTTCTT
Organism: Polyangiaceae bacterium; assembly: GCA_036271175.1. Taxonomy (GTDB): domain Bacteria; phylum Myxococcota_A; class Polyangia; order Polyangiales; family Polyangiaceae; genus DASZVB01. The sequence goes on from DATBBD010000628.1 coordinate 16,344, forward strand.
GGTAGACACCAACACCGGGTCGTCGTCGTTCGAGTTTCGGTGAGTGCCGCGCCCGTTGCTCGACACGCGGCGTGAGCACCCGCCGCGGGTGCTCCTCTCGAGCCGCGCCCGGCGACTGCTACGGCGCGTCGAGTTTCCGTCGAATCTCTCGGGCACCTGGAAATGGGCCCCGATGGCGGCGATACATCTCGCGCACCCATTCGAGCGCCGGGCGATGCGCGAACGGCGCGACGAGGGTGCGAAGCCCGTCGCGGTAGCGAGCCGAGCCGTAGATCGGATGTTCGTTCGGGCACGCCAGGGGTGCGAGCAACGCCGCAGCCGTCACGTCCGCGACGTCGGCGTCGCCTCGACCGTCCAATACCGGACGACGTTCTCGGTCTGACCGAGTGCCTCACTATAAACGTAACGGACGACTTGCGAGCCCACGCGGTCGAACTTCGCTTCCACGGCGAGGACATCGTCACGTTCGGCGCTCGCTTCCGGAAGGAGCGCGAACGGTGTGCGATGCTTCTCGAGCCAGTG
>DATBBD010000629.1:0-2123 GCA_036271175.1 Polyangiaceae bacterium
GACCGCGAACTCGTGGACGCCTTGTTGGCTCGGGTTCTCGAACTCAACGCCCGAGAGACCGAAAAAATCGTCGGCGTCGTTGTAGAGCAACGTTCCGTTGGTCATCCATTTGCTGCCGAGGAACGCCGGATCGAAGTACCGCACGCGGAGCGCGAGCTGATCCTGAGCAACGCCGATGGCAGCGCCGAGGGTAATGCCGGTGCCGGCGAGGTTGGTCTCGGCGGCGTCGAGCCCGGCGTAGGCCGTGAGCGGGCGCACCTTGCCGTTGGTATCCGCGTCGGCGGCGAGCCCCATCCAGAGGTCGTTGACGACCAGCGTGTTGCGTTCGGTGACCTCGATGATCAGAACGACGTGTCCGCGACGCTTGCCTTTGCCGAGCGAGAGCTCGACGGTCCGGAAAAAACCGGTGCCGAGGAGGCGGTAGCGCGCGAGCTCGACGCTCGGATCATCGACGTCGATGACGTCGCCGGGACGAAACGGCACGTAACGAAGGACCACGCGCGCGCGCGTCTTCGTGTTCCCCCGAACCTCGATGTCGTCGAGGATGTACTTGAGCGACGAGCCCTCTTCGGCCTCGAACGGTTCGGCCGTGCGCGTGTCGGCGGGCGTCGGCGTCGCGGGCGCCGGTTCCGGAGGCGGCGCGGCGGGCGCCCCCGAAGACGCGGCAGCCGGAGCGACATCGGGATTCGTTCCCGGTGCCGGAGGGGCGGACGGCTCGCCGGGCTCCGCGGGGCGATCGGCGTCGTGCGGAACGCCGCCGTCCGCCGCGGGTGCCGTCGCGGGATCCGGCGAGACAGGCGCGGCCGAGATCGGCGTGGGCGGCGCGGGCGCGACCGGCGCGGGCGCGGCGTGAACCGCCGTCGCGAGCACCAAAACGGCGCCCACGACGGCGAGGGCACCCCACAGTCTCTTGCCTCGCGAGCCGCGCCCGACGCCGCCGTCTCGGATCACCGTACCGCGACGCTACCACGGCGGCGGGTGAGTCGGATCAGGTCGGAAAACGGACGCGCTCGAGCTTGTCCGGCGCGATGACCGAAAAGACCGATCGGATCTTCCCTTCACGATCCAGATCGACCATGAGCACGAACCGCGGCGCGTTCGGGCGCTTGGCTCCTAGGTCCTCGCCGACGAGGGCCGGGCGACCATTGACCGTTCGAACCGAGACCTTGGCCTCCGTCGACACGTTCTTCGAGAGCCCGAGGTAGAGCTTGGTGATCCGCTCGGGTCCGACGACGGGCTTCGGCGCTGCGTGGAACTTCCCGCCGCCGTCGGTGAGGTATCGCGCGCCGGGCGCGAGGAGCGCACGTGCGCCGTCGGCGTCGCGAGCGATGACGCACATCATCAAGCGTCCGAGCATCGCCGCGAGCTCCTCGGTGAGGTTCTTGGTTTCCCGGCGATCGCCGTCGTAGGCGGCCATCTTGGCGCGGGCGCGGTGCAGCGTGATGCGGACATTTTCTTCCGTCACCCCGAGCGCATCTGCGGCTTCGCGTGACGATTGGTCGAACACGTCGCGCAACAGCAAGACGGCGCGCTGTGACGGCGTGAGCTCTTCGAGCGCCACCAGGAACGCGAAGCTCGCGCTCTCGAGGAGACCGTAGCGTGCCTCCGGCGAATCATCGGTGCTCGCCACGAGGTCGACCTCGGCGACATCCGGCGTTTCGAGCGGCGTAGGGAGCCAAATGCCGTGATACGACCGCCGCTTGCGGCGCCGCAACAGATCGCGCGAGAGGTTCATCGCGACGCGTACCAGCCACGGGCGAAGCGCCGATTCGACGTCGCGCGGTGGCTTCTCGAGGGCGCGCACGAACGTCTCCTGCACGACGTCTTCGGCGTCGGAGGCGGCGCCGGTCATGCGGTAGCAGAGACCGAAGAGAAACGTTCGCTCCGCTTCGAGCTTTGCGGACGCGGCGCCGTCCTCGCGGAGAGCGCCGCCCGTTTTCGCGACCGAATCCGAAGTGGGTCGTGCAGCCACCGTGTCCGCGAGGATAGCCGAAGTCACGCCACGGCCCGAGCGGGCAGACGGCGGGCACTCGCGACGATGCGCTCGGCGACGCGACGGGCGCTCGCGAGGCTTGCATCGGCGAGCCATTCGTCCCCGCGAACCCAATCGCCCGCCAGAAAGA
>DATBBD010000630.1:0-2275 GCA_036271175.1 Polyangiaceae bacterium
TGCTCGACGGGATCGGTGAGCTCGCCGAAGCCGTTACAGAGCTCGACCTCGCCGACGTAAATCTCGAAGCGCTCGACGACCGAGGCGTCGCGCTCGGAGGGACGCGCGAGGGCACCCATCGAGCGCGGAAACTCGACGAGCACGACGGGGCGCCGATGCTTCGCGAGACCCGGTTCCACCTTGTCGACGAGCAACTCGAAGAATCGCGCTTCGTCGGCCAGGGCGAGATCGCAGGCGTCGGAGACGCCGGCGTATTTTTTGAAAGCTTGTCGCACGGTCATGCGCGGAAACGGCGCACGGATCTCGACATTCTTTCCGCTCGGGGTACGAACGCGGCGCGCCTTTCCAATTTCGCGGACCACCGCGACTGTGAGCGCTTCGGTGTCGGCGATGACAGCGTCCATGTCCGAGAAGGCGCGGTACCACTCGAGCATGGTGAACTCGGCTTCATGGAGGTGCCCGCGTTCGTCCGCGCGCGTCGCGTGGGACAGCTGGTAGATACGCGGGAGTCCGCCGACCAGGAGTCGCTTCATCGCGAGCTCGGGCGACGTGATGAGAAAGCCGCCGTCGGCCGGCACGGCGTCGACGTTCGCGTCGAGGCCGGGCGAGGGGACGCGAATCGGCGTTTCGACCTCGATGAACCCGCGTTCGTCGAAATAACGGCGCACGACGCGAAGGGCCCGCGCTCGGGCTTCCAGCGACGACCCGATCGCCGTGAGACCCAAGCGACCGAATTCCGACGCGGCGCTCGGCGCGCGCCCGGGCGAGCGCGACACCACGCGCGCGCGCGAAATGCCACGCGACGTTCGCGTGCCTTCCACGACGACGAGCTCGCCCGGTTCGACGCGAATCGCGGTCGCGAGCGCCACGCGCACCGCCGCGCGCGCGTCCGCGAGCACGAGAGTCGTCGCTTTCGCGTCGAGCACGCGGCCCCCGACGCACACGCGACGGCGAGCGCCGCCGAGAGCACCCAATAAATCAGAGGGCGACAGAATGACCCGAGAGCGCGTCGAACGAGAAGCACGACGCGGCGCCGGTCGCGACGTCACGAACCGCCGGAGAACGCGCGCACCGCGAACGCCACCACTTCGGTCCCGATCCATCGCCCGGTCGCCAAGAGCAGCGCGGACACGACGAGGAACCGCGGCAGGTGCGACAACGTCGAATCGGTGAGCTGCGTCGCGGATTGGAGCACCGCGACGACGAGACCGACGAACGCCGCGACCGCGATGATCGGAAGCGAGAGCGCCACGGCGAGGAGCAACCCTTGTTGCATCAGCTCCGTGAGGCCGTCGAGGGTCATCGGAACCTAGGGCGCGCCGTCCGTTTTTGCGCCGGGGGTCGACCCCGAAGCGTCTTTCGTCGACCCGTCATCCGCGGCAGCAGGGGCGGCGTCGGTCGGCGAGGACGTACCGGAATCGGTCACGGTTCGCGAGCTGCGGCTACAAGCGTCGATGGTCGACGACGAATTGGTGCCGGGCGGCGGGCAACAGATGGCGGCATTGAGCGTCGTCTCGTTCAGGCCCGGCAACACCGAGAGCGGCGTGCACACCAACCCCGATTCACAGTCGCTGTCGCCGTTGTTCACGTCGCAACGATCGCCTTGCCCCTGGTTCGAGCACGAGGCGGCCGCGAGGACCGCTGCCGCCAGCGCCACGGCCCGAACTAAGCTTTTCGAAGCGCGCATCCGGTCGCTTAGCTACCCGACCGCGTCGGGTCCGGTCAACGGAAACCGATATAAAGGCTAGGGCTCCCGCTCGCGTCGGTCTTTGGCTTCCACGGCGGAGGCGAAAAGACCCACGTATTCGACCGCGCTCGTCACCGAGAACACGAGCGACACGTAGATGAGCGCGCGCCCGACGTAGACCAGATCGACCTGTCCCAGATCGATGAAGCCGAGGGAAAGGTGATACGGAAACCCGAGGATCAGGCACAAGATCCCGACCATCTGCAGCGCCGTTTTGCTCTTGCCGCTTTCGCCCGCGGCGATGACCACGCCTTCGCTGCTCGCGATCGAACGGAGCGCCGTCACCGAGATCTCTCTGCCGATAAGGAGCACGACTGCCCAGCCGGCGATGCGGCCCATGGGCACCATCCAGATGAGCGACGCCATGACGAGGAGCTTGTCGGCGAGCGGGTCGAGGAATTTGCCGAGCACACTCACGACGCGGAGCCGGCGGGCGAGGTAACCGTCGAGCAGATCGGTGATCGCTGCGAGCGAGTACACCGCTGCCGCGACGACACAGTCCTTCGGCGTGCCGCGACTGATGAGCCA
>DATBBD010000631.1:0-1763 GCA_036271175.1 Polyangiaceae bacterium
GACAACTGCGCCCGGGGTTGGTACCGACTGCGCGACGGCGGGTTCGTCTGCGGCGAGGCCGGCACGACGAACCTGAACTCGCCCGAGGCGAAGTTCTCCATGCGACAACCGGACTTGACGGCGATCTTGCCGTACCGCTACGCGCGGAACGCCAAGAACGGGACGCCGCTCTACAAGTCCGTGCCGACCGCCGAGCAGATGCGGACCTACGAGCCGTACCTCGTCAAGAAGACGGACGAGACGCCGAACCCCGACGGCAAAAAGTCGTCGGTCGACGGCACCGCGCCCGCCGGCACACCCCTCGCGAAGACCGACGAAGCGCCGCTGCCGTTCAGCAAAGAGGCGATCGCCGCCGCCCCGCACCAAGGCGGTGAGCTGCCGCATCCCGACGTGGAGCCGCCGCGCCCGATCGCGGCCGCGACGGAACACGCGGAAGCGCCCGACGGCGGCGCCGACGACCGGCCCTGGTGGCAGCGCGAAGACGCCGACAAGCGACTTCACGAGGTGAAGCTCGACGAGCTCTCGGCCGACGCCGACGCGGTGCTCGCGAAGCGAATGGTGCGCGGCTTCTACGTCGCGGTCGATCGCGAGTTCAACTGGAACGGCCGGCCTTGGTATAAAACGACCAAGGGACTGGTCGCGCCCGCGGATCGCTTTTGGGTGACCAACGGGTCCGATTTTCACGGCGTGGAGCTCGACGGGGACAAGCTCGCGCTGCCGATGGGGTTCACCTACGGCTGGCAAAAGACGCGACCGAAGTACCAGCTCGACGCGTCCGGCAACCTGAAGCCCGCGGGGACGGTCGACCGGCACGTCGCGATCGCGCTCACCGGCAAGGACAAGACGTTCGGCGGCAAGAAATACCTGGAGACGAAGGACGGCTTTTACATCCAGGCGAACCACCTGCGCGTCACCGAACCGGGGCCGCCGCCGGTCGACCTCGGGCCGAACGAGCGCTGGCTCGACGTGAACCTAGCGACGCAAACCGCCGTCGCCTTCGAGGGAACGCGCGCCGTTTACGCGACCCTGATTTCGTCCGGCAAAGAGAGCGACGACAAGGACAAGGACCACCGCACGCCGACCGGCGAGTGGCGCATCCGCGAAAAGCACGTCACGACGACGATGGATGGCGACGGCTCGGCGGCGGGCGATCTGCCGTACAGCATCGAGGACGTCCCGTACGTGCAATACTTCTATCGTTCGTATGCCGTTCACGGCGCGTTCTGGCATGCGAACTACGGCTCGGAGATGAGCCACGGCTGCGTCAATCTTTCGCCGCTCGACGCGAAATGGATGTTCATGTTCACCGAACCTCATTTGCCAGAGGGCTGGCACGGCGTCTGGGCGACGGCCGCGCATCCGGGGAGCCGCGTCGTCGTTCACGACGCGCGAAGCAGCGCGCGCGCGACGGCAGCGTCGGCAGAAAACGACACGCGGTAGCGCGGCGGGTGCAGCGCGGCGCTTCGAGCGTCGTTATGTTCATTTCCCCGGTGCTGCCGCAGGGCGATTCGTGACGTCTTGACGCATCCTGGGAAAAGGACCAAGAGGCCTCTACGCCATGGACCAGTTTTCGGCTCATCTCGACCGGGGTTGGGACCTCGTCCAGCGAGGCGACTCGCGGGGCGCCGAAGTGTCGGCGCGGCGCGCGCTCGAAATCGATAGCCAATCGCCGGAGGCGTACAACCTACTCGGCTACGTCGCGGCGCTGCAGGGAGAATTCGAAGAGGCGATCGAGCACTATAGGCAAGCGATCGCCCTCGACG
>DATBBD010000632.1:0-2002 GCA_036271175.1 Polyangiaceae bacterium
TCCAGTCCGGCAAGGTGTCGGTGACCGGCGCCGTGTACATGAAGTTTCAGACGAGCGCCGGCGGGTTCGTGAACTTGGACAGCACGAACGTCCCCTTGAAGGCGTCGGGGTTCAACACGATCCCGGCGACGTACGTCGCGACCCGACGATTCGGCGATTGGGTCGGAGCCTTGTCGGTGTTGGTGCCGAACTCGCTGCAGCTCGTGAATCGCGCGCCCTTCGACACGCCCAACACACACGACAATCTCCTCTACAATACCTATTCGAACGACCTTTGGTTCGGGTTGTCACTCGCGCACAAGCTGACCGATCGATTGAGCATCGGGCTCACGCTGTTCGGAATCGACCACAGCGAGCAGTACACGACCGGGTTCAACGTCCAGTTTCCGGCGAACCCCACGACGAAACTCGTCACGTCGATGGCCCAGTGGAGCCTCGGCGCATTCGGGGCGTCGGCGACACTCGGTCTCGCGTACGTCGTGAACGACTTTTTACGATTCGGAGTCCGCGCCCAATCGCCGTTCGTTCAAATCACCGGCTCGGCCGACACGTACGAGGCGGAAAACGTCGTCACCAACGGCCAGGTGCAATCTTCCGGCGAAGACTTGAAAGGGACACCGGTGAACTACCGGATGCCGTTCGATTTCTCGCTCGGCACCGCGGTGACGCCCGCGCCGTGGGCGACGATCTTGCTCGACGTGAGCCTTCAACTCGGAGCGACGTATTCGAGCATCCCCGGCTCGACGTTCTCGGACGACGAAAACCTGAAGCCGACGCCTCGCGTGAATCTCGGCGCGGAGTTCAAGCCGACCCCGTCGCTGCCGATCCGCGTCGGGTTTTATTACGACCCTTCGGCGAACGGCGGAAAAGCCGGAGACCCGGGCTACGAAGCCGAAAACTATTTCGGCATCACCGGCGGCATTGGGCTGAATTCCGGCCCCGTCGAGACCGGGGTCGGCGCGTTCTACCTCCACTCTTCGGGCAAGTTGACGCCGTCCGGCGCGACCGGAACGTCCGCGTCGCTCGACAGCACCGGATTCGGCGTGCTCCTCACGACGAGCTATTTGCTTTGAACGAGAGCGTCGGAGTCTGATTCGGGTTTTGTGGGTCGAGCTTGCACATCGCGAGGTAGCTCGCTTCGTGGACCCCCGCGATGAGGATCGCGCGATCGATGAGCTCGGAGCACTCCTGCTTCGTCCAGGGCTGCGCGGGCGCCTGAGTGAGCGCGCGCCGATGCGCTCGCCCCAGCAAGTAGCCGAGATAGGTCGCCAGCGCCTCGAGCTCTTCGGCTTTGAGTCGCGGCAGATTCAGCTTGTCCTCCTGAGGCGCCAATCTCCGCACGAACATCGACGAGTCGCCGAGCTCGGTGGTACCCGCCATGCGCGGACGCCGTTCTACGGCCGCCGTGATTCCGGCGAGGACGCGCTCGCCGCCTTTCATGCGCGGCGCTTCGAGCAACGCGGCCGCGGAAGGCTCGCCTTGCTCCTTCATGTCGAAGACCCAGCCGCCATCGACGCCTCCCTTGCCCGTGGTGAGCACCGCGACGCGAAGGGAGCCGAGGCTTCCGGTGCCGGCAACTCGAAACGCCACGTCGACGATGCCCAGGTGATCCTTCGGCGCCTTCGCGGGGTCGAGCTTCGCCGTGTATTTCGTGAAGGCGTCGACGGCGCGCGCCCGCAGATCGTCGGGAAGCGGGAAGTAGCGGTCGGTGCGAATGAAGCGCCGCTTCCCACCGACGACCTCGGTGCGGTCGTTCAAGAGATCGCGATGCGAGCGCGTGTCGACCTTGTCGAGCAATCGCCGGACCGGAGCGGGAACGGGCGGCGCCGGGGCGACCGTGCAAGACGCCGCGACGTGGGCGTCGAGGAGATGCTGCGAGAGCGCGACGCACCGGGTGCCGTCCACGCCGAGCTCACGACCGCCGAGAATCAGGCTCGTCAGCAGGCGCAATACGTCGAGGCGCCACGGGCCGACGATCGTCTCGTCGAAGTCATTGAGATCG
>DATBBD010000633.1:0-3108 GCA_036271175.1 Polyangiaceae bacterium
GGTTCCGGCGTTCGCCGCGTCTTGCCCGTCGAGCAAGAGCGCACCGCGACTCGCTTCGAGTCCGAGAAGCGCGCGGAGGAGCGTCGTCTTGCCGCTTCCGGTCGGGCCGATGAGGCACGCGATTTCGCCCGGGTCGAGCCGGAACGTCGTTGCGGGCCCGCGGTCGCGCGCGCCGAAGTCGCGAGCGTCGATCACCGGCGGCCCGTCGAAGACGCGATTCGCCGGCGAAGCGTCTCGGGGGCCCAACCGCGTTCCGAGTGCTTCGCGCACGGCAGAAAGCGCGAGCGCGCCGCGGAGCGTCGCCGAGCGCGCGTCGCCCAGGTCGCGGAGCGGCCGATACGACATGAAGAACACCGCGGCGAACGGCACGAGGAGCGCGCTCGCGCCCGACGTGATCCCGAACCGCGAACCGATCGACACCGCGGCCACGATGGACAGCGCGGCGAGCACCTCGTTCGCGCCGGAGAGGCCGGCTCGGAGCGCGTCGGCGCGCGCCGCTCCGGCGCCCGCCTCCGCTCCGGCGCGTTCGACGGCCGCGACCGCACGTGCGCCCGCTCCGTAAACCCGGAACAGATCCGCACTGCGCACGAGCTCGTCCACGCCACACTCGAGCGTCTCCACGAGCGATTGGGAGCGCTCCGCGGTGCGACGCGTTCGCTTGCGGAGCCGTCCGAGGAGCAGCGCGAACGGAACGACCGCGACCGCACCGATGAGCGAAAGCGACGGTGAAAGCCAGATGAGACACGCCGCGAGCGGCGCGAGCGACAGCGCCGCTCGCGCCGCCGTCACGACCCCCGAAGCGACCGCGATTTCCACCTCGCGAAGGCGAACGGCGAGCGTCGCGAGAACGCGCGGCGCCGGCACGGTCGAGCCGTCGCGGAGCAGATCGCTCACCAGGGCCACGCGCAGTCGACTTGCGACGGAGGCCGCCGTTTTTCGCTCCGCATGTGCGACGAGAGCGCCGGAGCCGGCCTTGACGACGGCAGCAACGAGACCGACATAAGAGTACGCCGTTACCGACCACGCCCACGGTCCGCTCGGAGGGCTTGCCGGGAGCGCGGACGCGAGCGGCGACACGGCGAGGCCTCGAGCGAGAGCACCCGCCGACAAGGCCAACAGCGCGTGGCCGGCGGAATAGCCGACGACGCCGAGCGTCAAGCCAACGAACAGCGTTGGGTTGGCGCGGAGGTCGAAGAGAACTTCGCCCTCGAGTGTTCGGGATTGGATGATGCGAGACGGGTGCAATTGCCCCATGCACTCCGACTGTAACGACGATTCGATGACCCGAGGAAACCGTTCTCTTCCTCTTCAGTTAGTAACGAGAACGGCCGATCGATCAAACAGGAAGAACACGAGCGAGTGACACGGAATGGAAGGGGTTCGCACTTTTTTCGTAGTTGGCGCACTTCTGAGTCAGGTTTTGCCGGTTTTTTTCGTCGAAGTTCCGACCGCGCCGCGCACTTACGGCCTCTGATAGGTCAGCCAGACGATGGTCAACTCGAGCACGCGCAGCAGGTCTTAGGGGCACGAAGTTTGCTTTAAGTTTTCAATGTTTCGTCGAGTCGACGGAACTCGGTGGTGAAAGAGAAATGCTCGTCCAAGCGAACAAACCCATGTCCCGTGCGAAGCGTATTCAACGCAACGACAGCGGCGTCGTCCGTGCATCAACTCGCGCGCGCCATGCAACCAAATCCACCGGGGGGGTAACGCGTTCAAAGAATGAGCAGGAACCCATGAATCCCCATGAATCGGGCTCGGAGACGAGCGCCGAATTTCTGGCCGACGACTCGAGCGAGAAGAGCTCGGTCCGCATGACGCCGGAGTTCGTGCAGTCGGACGATTCCGCCGATCGGCGCTCCTATTACGACAGTGTCCCACCTCCCTCGATGGCCAGCATGGAGGCGCGCGAGAGCGTCGCCCCCGCGGCACATCATGACGAGGTGAGCGGCGACTCGACGCTGTCGCGGTACTTCCGCGAGATGGCGACGCATCAGGTCATGGGACCCGATGAAGAGCTCTTAGCGGCGCAGCGCGTCGAGGACGCGGAGGTCGAGCACTGGGTGTCGTTGCTATCGCACCTGCCGCTCGCCGAGCACGTGTTCGTCCGCCTCGAAACGGACGTGACGACCATGAACGAGCCCGAGCGGCCTCCGCTCGCCGAGCTCGTCGAGCTCCGCAAGTTGCTCAAGGTCTGGAAGAAGCAGCGCTCCAAGTTGAACGCGGCCCAGACGCGCCAATGGACGGATCTCTGCCGCTCGCTCGCGTCTTCGATCCGTCTGCCTGATTCGGATCGGATCTGGATGGCGAACGCGAATCACGTCGTGCGCTCCATCGACGATCTCGACTTCGAGTTGGAGGCGCCGCCGGAATCGGAGTCCGCGCCGGCGGTCACGACGACGACGTCGTCGCTCGCCGGCGTGTCGTCGACGCCCGCGTACGCCCGCTTCATGGATCGCGTGAAGCACACCGACGCGATTCAGCGCGAGGCGAAGAGCCGCTTCGTCAAAGCGAACCTCCGCCTCGTGGTCAGCATCGCGCGTCGGTACAACCGTGGTCGCCTCCCGCTCATCGACTTGATTCAGGAAGGCAATATCGGACTCATGAAGGCCGTCGAGCGGTTCGATCACAGCCGCGGGTATCGGTTCTCCACGTATGCGTCGTGGTGGATCCGCCACGCGATCAGCCGTGCGCTCGCCGACAAGGGGCGCGCGGTCCGCATCCCGGTGCACATGCTCGACACGTACAACCGCGTCGCGCGCGCCACGCAGACGATCATCGCGCGCACGGGGCGCGAGCCTTCGTTCGAGGAGCTCGAGAAGGAAACCGGCGTGCCGCGCGAAAAGCTCGAAAAAGTTCGCGAGCTCTACGCCGAGACGCCGTTTTCGCTCGATCGCCCGGTCGGTGACGAAGACGGTCGGCGTTTCATCGACTTCCTCGTCGAGGACAACGCGACCTCGCCTTACGACAATCTCGCGGCGTCACGCTGGGCCGAAGAGGTCCGGCGTTTGCTCGGCACGCTCACGCCGATCGAGTCGCGGATCATTCGCTGGCGCTTCGGCCTCGACAATGAAGACGAGCTCACGCGGAAGGAGATCGGCGACACGTACA
>DATBBD010000634.1:0-1805 GCA_036271175.1 Polyangiaceae bacterium
CCAAAATCTCGACGGTCTGTCCGATGAGCTCGTCGCGACCGTAGCCGAATAGGTTTTCGGTCTGCGCGTTCACGAGCACGATCCGGCCACCGCGATCGACGATGACCATCGCGTCGGGCGCCGACTCGAGAAGCCCGCGGAACTTCTCCTCGCTGCGCTGGAGCTTTTCGACGGCGGCTCTCATCGCTTCGGGGCTCGGGATCGCCAGCGCGTTCGGAACCAGGCGGACCAGCAGCACCGCCGTGGGAACGGACGCCAGCGCCGTGACGGCTTTGATGACCCCGGACAACCGATACACCGGCGTCCACAGCGTCAAGATCTCCATGTAGTGAGTCGCTCCGCACGCGACGATGAAGAGCGCGAAGCACAGGAACATCCAGTTGAACGGCAGATCTTTCCGCTTCTTGACGATGTAATAGAGCGTGAACGGGATGGTCGTGTACGAAAGTCCGATGAGCGCGTCCGAGACCACGTGGAGCCAGACGATCTCCGGCCTCCACAGGTAGCAATGTCCGTGCGGCATGAACCCGTCGGACGAGAACAGATGTCTCAAGAACTCGAGCATCGGCGACCCCTTCCGCTCGGGACGCGGAACTTGAATGGAAGAGCGTACCTGAATTGCACGCCGAGCCCCAACTCGGCCGTCGGTGCTGCGATCGCGAGCACCGCTTGACCGACCGAGCGACCCTGCGTTACGGACGTCTCCGAACGGTGAGGCTTTCTGCAACGCAGTCGCGGGTTTGCCGCTCAGCGTACGGTTTTTTTTTAGGGGGGGCGCTCATCGCGTCGCGTGCTGTCGCGGACACGTCGGTGACCGTCGTCGGCGAACGCGGGCTCCGCGCGGCGAGCAGCGATCCGACCGCGGCGTCCACCGTCGTGGACGGAGAAGAGCTGCACGGCGCGGGGCAATCGTCGACCGACGTGCTCGCGCGTGTGCCCGGCGTGCAAGTCGCGCGCACCGGCGCGCAATCGGATCTCGCGACCGCGTCGATCCGCGGCTCGAACGGCAATCAAGTGCCGGTCTACGTCGCCGGCATCCGCGTGAACGACGACGTCAGCGGCACCGCCGATCTCTCGACGATCCCCATTTGGATGATGGATCGCGTCGAAGTGTTTCGCGGAAACGCCCCCGCGAGCTCGGATCAGCTCGGCCTCGCCGGCGCGGTGTTTTTCTGGCCGCGGCTCCCGCGAACGACGCGGCTCGGCGCGGGCGCGTCCATCGGCTCGTTCGGCGCGCGCGGCGGCTGGCTCGCCGGCGAAGTCGGCTCGGAACGCGCCGGCGCGTTGGTCGCGATCCGGCGCGATCAAGCCGACAACGACTATCCGTTCTTGAACGACCAGGGCCAGCGCTTCCAGCTCGACGAGCACGAAGAGCTCCGGCAAAACGCCGACTATCGCGCGACTGACGCCTGGGCCGTCGGACGCCTGCGCCTCGGCAAGGACACGCGCGTGACGACCGTCGTCAACGCCTTCGATCGCGAGCAGGGCGTCACCGGGCTCAGCGTGATTCCGGCCCTCGACGCGCGCGCCACCGTGCGTCGTTTCTTGTCCGGCGTCTCGGTGCGCACGCCGTGCGCAGCGACGGCCGCGAAGTGCGCGCTCGAAGTCGAAGGCTCGTATCTCGACGCGGGTCTCACCCTCGAAGATCCGAAGCTCGAGCTTCCGGCGTTGCAATCGCCACTGGTGCACGACGGCGGCATCCGAGGAACGGCACGCGCGGCCGTCACGGCCGCCGTCGCGCCGTCGGTGTCGGTCGGTGCGAGTCTTTCGCAAGCGTTCGAAACCGTGCACGTCGATCGCGTGGA
>DATBBD010000635.1:0-1621 GCA_036271175.1 Polyangiaceae bacterium
GTCCTTGGCTGACTGTTCGGCTTCTCGAGCGCGGTAGCTTTCGCCCTCGATGGCGATCACGTCGGCGTGGTGGACGACGCGGTCGATGAGGGCAGTGGCGCAGGTGGCGTTCGGGAAGATCGTCGGCCAGTCGCGGAACGCGAGGTTGGTGGTGAGGATGAGACTTTTCTTCTCGTAGCGTCGGCTGACGACCTGGAACAAGAGGTCGGCATTGCGGTTGTCGAACGCCAAGAAGCCGATCTCGTCCACGACGAGGAGGCCGACACGGGCGTAGTATTTGAGCCGTCGCTTGTGCGGCAAGGTCGAGGAGAAGCTGAGCGGCGGAGACGAAGAGCACGCCGTGGCCGCCGAGGATCGCATGGTGGGCAATATTCTGCGCGATCATCGTCTTGCCGAGGCCCTGTGGCGCGACGAGGACGACGTTGCGCGCGGATTCGATGAAGTCGAGACGCACGGCGGAGTCGACGAGAGCCCGGTCGATCTTCTTGGGCCAGTTCCAGTCGAAGTCGGCGATGGGTTTGAAGCGCTCGAGGCGGCTTCGTGCTCGTCGGCGCTCGAGACCGCGGGCGGCGCGATCTTTTTCCTCGACGTCGACGATGTGCTCGATGAGCTGCTGCGAACCCCACCGCTTCTTCGTCGCTGTGGCGATGAGGTCATCGAACTCGGCGGCGGTGACGAGAAGGCCGAGCGCGCGGAGGCGTGTTTTCAGGTCGATCACGCTTCGTCCTCCATGTCGACGTCGAACGAATCGCTCGAGAGCTGGTCGTAGCGGTCGAGGTCGTGAGGGGTGACGACGAGATCGCGCACGCGCGGGTCATCGGGGAGCACGACATCGAGGGGCGGTTGCGCGCCGCGCGCGCGAGCGCGCTGGTCGAGGATGTGCGCGACGGATTGCGCGGCGAAGGCGCCGCGGCTCTGTGCCTCGGCAAGAGAGGCGTCGAGCTCAGCAGCCCCCGTACCTGTCGAGCAGGTGAAGGAGTCGCGTCGTCGTGCCGCCGAGGTGGCCGCCGTGACTCAGGACTTCGACGAGAAACGGTCGAGCTGCGGGGCACGAAGTCGTGAGGCGATCGCGGCCACGGTGATCGCGGGCCTTCCGTTTCTCACGGGCGAGTGCGGCGAGGTGGGACTCGTCTTCGATTTGCTGGCGTGTATCCCAGCATCGCTCATGACGCGCGACTTGCGCGTCGCCGTCGAGGATCCGAACGACGGTGTCGGAGGCGACGAGCGTGAGCGGTTTCCGGACGAGGGTGTGCGGGATGGAGTAGTCGTTGCGGTCGAAGCGAACGTACGGCGTCTTCCCCGACGCCGTGGGTTGCGCATAGCACGGCTCGAAACGATGCTCCGGCAGTGGCAGAAGCCGGGGCTGCTCCTCGGTGAGGGCCTGCGCGACGGTGCGCGCGTCGTCTCCGGGAACGCGTCGTGCGTACACGACGCGCTCGAGCCAGGCGTCGAGTTGTTGATTGAGGTCGGTGAGGGACAAGAACGATCGAGCAGCGAAGAACGATTCTCGGATATCGCGGATTTTTCGCTCGACGCGGCCCTTTTCGTTGCCGCGCGCGATGCCCACCGGAGTGGGCGCGAAGTGATAATGGCCGGCGACCTCGAGGATGCGAGGATGGAA
>DATBBD010000636.1:0-11603 GCA_036271175.1 Polyangiaceae bacterium
CGGGATCCTCGCCGGCGCGATTTTTTCATCCGCCGATCCTCCTGACGCGACGCTTCGTGCCCATGAACGCCACCCATCGACACCCCCGAATCCGAGCCTCGCCACGATCACCAGTGTCGTGCCGTTCACGGTGCCGGGCGGTGGGGCAGGATTGTCGGTGAGCGGTGTCTTGGAGTGAGCGATCGCCGCCCGCCCGGGGGTGAATTCCGCGGGCATCTGCTAGGCTCGGGCAACCCATGGCGATGCTTCGCTATTTTCCGCCGGACGGCTCGCCCGTGCTGTTCGCGCTGCACAAGCCGGTCATGACGATCGGCCGGGCGCGCGCGAGCGACGTGCATTTGCCGGACCGGAGCGTGATGGAGCACCACGCCCAGGTCGTCTTCAACGGGCGCGACTTTCAGCTCGAAGAGCTCGATCGCGAGGCCGACATCGCGATCAACGGGAAGAAGAAGCGGCGAGCGCGTCTGGTGGACGGCGACCGGCTCACGTTCGGCGACGCGCAGCTCGGGTTCAGCATGTTCAGCGAGCTCGCGTCCCAGGCTTTGCCGGGCGAAGGGGAAGGGGCGACGAACGAGCTCGCCGGGCTCCGCAAGCTCTTTCAATTCAGCGAACGGCTCATGAGCACGCCGTCGGTCGACGAGCTGCTCGAAAAGCTGCTCGACGACGTCATCGAAGTGACCGGCGCGGCGCGCGGCGTCGTGCTCCTCGTCGAACCGTCGGAGGGCGAAGGCGCTTCGCCCCGCGTCCGCGCCTCGCGCGACGTGAACCGCGAAACCATCGAAGACGCGAGCGGCACCATCAGCGACAGCATCGTCAGGCACGTCATCGAATCGAAGCGGCCGATCATCGTCAGCGACGCCTTGAGCGACACGACGTTCGGCAAGAGCGAGAGCGTGCTCGCCCTGAAGCTGTCGAGCGTGATGTGCGCTCCCCTGATGAACCAAGGCGAGGTGGTGGGAGCGCTCTACGTCGGCAACGACCAGGTGAAGCGGCTCTTCGATCGCACCCAGCTCGATCTGCTCGTTATCTTCGCCGGCCAGGCGTCGCTCATCCTCGAGAACGCGATGCTGCTCACCGCGCTCCGAGCGGACAAAGAGAAGCTCACCGCCGAGCTGAGCGACAAGCGGTTCGGCGAGATCATCGGCGCTTGTCCGTCCATGCTCGAGGTCTTCCGTAAGCTGACCAAGGTTGCTGCGACGGACATCAGCGTGCTCATCACCGGCGAAACCGGCACCGGCAAGGAACTCATCGCGCGCGAGATTCATCGCCGGAGTAACCGCGCGGACGGGCCGTTCATCACCGTGAACTGCGGCGCTATTCCGGAGAATCTGATCGAGAGCGAGATGTTCGGGCACGTGCGCGGCGCGTTCACCGGCGCCGTCGCGAGCCGTCCCGGACGTTTCCAGCAGGCGAACGCCGGCACGCTCTTTCTCGACGAGGTCGGCGAGCTCACCCCGGCTCTCCAGGTGAAGCTCCTTCGCGCGATCCAAGAGCGCGTCGTGTACCGCGTGGGCGACAGCAAACCCGAGCGGTGCGACATCCGCATCGTCACCGCCACCAATCGCATCCTCGAGGCGATGATCAAGACCGGCGAATTCCGGGAAGACCTTTACTACCGCCTGAACGTCGTGAATTTGTGGCTCCCTCCACTGCGCGAGCGCGGCGAAGACACGTTCATGCTCGCCAAGGCGTTGCTCTCGAAATACGCCGACGAGCTCGGGAGCCAGGTGCGCGGGTTTTCTCCGGCCGCGCTCGCGGCCATGCGCAAGTACGAATGGCCCGGCAACATTCGCCAGCTCGAAAATCGGATCAAGAAGGCGCTCGTCCTCTGCGACAAGATGCTTCTCGGGCCCGAGGATCTCGACCTCGGTCCGGAAGCGCAGCAGCCCATCGTGCCGCTCGAAAAGGCGAAGGAAGACTTTCAGCGCAAGTACGTCCTCGACGTCCTCGAACGGAACAACGGCAACCGCACGCAGACCGCGCGCGACCTCGGCGTCGATCCGCGCACCATCTTCCGGTACCTCGAGCGCGAGCAGCACCCCTTGCCGAGCGGCGCGGGCGGCACTCCGGTCGAGCCCGAGTAGTTCGCGCCCGAGCTGTCCATCTTTTGTCGTCCGAGGACAATGCCCGGCGCGCGTCGTTCGGGCATTGAGTCGGTATGAATCGTCGACGGCTCGCGGCGCACGGCGCCGCCCTCGTGCTCGGCCTGGGTCTGCTTCCCTCGTGCTCGGACGACTCGCCGAGCTCCGTCGCCGGAAACGGCGGAGCGGCGTCGCGCCCGGACGGTGCCGTCTCGGACGCGTCGACGTCGGTGGACCTGCCGCTCACCATCGTCAGCGCGAACGGGTTCACGTTCAATCTTCGCACGTTGGGGCCGGCGGACGGCGAGCCGGTCATTCTCCTGCACGGGTTCCCCGAGACCTCGTACGAGTGGCGCTACCAGATGGTCGCGCTCGCTCGCGCCGGGTACCGGGCGATCGCGCCGGACCAGCGCGGCTACTCACCCGGCGCGCGGCCGTCGGCGGTAAGCGACTACGCGGTCGTCGATCTGGTCGCCGACGTGCTCGCGATCGCCGATGCGCTCGGCGTGGATCGCTTCCACCTCGTCGGGCACGATTGGGGAGCGGCCGTCGCGTGGGGAATCGCGGCCATTGCTCCCGGCCGCGTCCGCTCGCTGACGTCGATGTCCGTGCCGCATCCCGCGCCGCTCGCCGCCCAGATCGCGGACCCCCAATCCTGTCAGCATGAAGCCTCGGCGTATTTCAAACTGTTCGACGCCGACGCCTCCGACGTTTCGTTCCTCTCGAACGACGCCGGGTTTCTGCGCGCCACGTACGGCGAGGCGACGCCCGACGCGCGCGCCGAGTATCTCCGCGTGCTCGACAGCGAACCGGCCATCAACGCCGCCCTCGACTGGTACCGCGCGAACACGTCCGCCTCGGGCGAGCTCGAGGCTCCGCCCGTCGGCGCGATCACCGTACCGACCTTGTTGATCTGGGGCGACAAGGATCAGTTTTTTTGCCGCGACACCATCGAGCTCACGAAAGACTACGTGAGCGCGCCGTACGAGCTCGAGATCCTCGCCGGCGTCGACCACTGGGTGCCGGAGCTCGCGGCGTCACGGGTGAACGAGCTCTTACTCGCCCACTTCCGCGCGGTCGACGGCGGGTAGCGAGGTACCGCGGACTTCGCCCGAGCCGTTTCGGAATTCGAGCGGCGTCACGCCGGTCCAGCGCCTGAAGGCCCGATTGAACGCGCTCGGGTCCGAGTAGCCGAGCAAGTAGCAAACTTCCGTGAGCGAGAGCCGCGTCTCCCGGAGATACACTCGCGAGAGCTCGCGGCGGACTTCGTCGAGGGCTTCCTTGAACGATTGCCCTTCCGCGGCGAGGCGCCGTTGCAGCGTTCGCGGGGTCAACGACAACCGCGACGCGACCTGCGCGATGCCGATCTCGCCTCTGCCGAGCGATTCGACGAGCGCGCGGCGGATGGGATCGACGGGCGGAGCGTCGAGGACGCGTTCGAGCAGATCGCTCGCATGCCGCTCGAGGATCGCGCGGAGTCGAGGCGAGCCGCTTTTGCCTTCTCGGTTCCATTGGTCGCGCGATATGCGGAGCAATGTCCGCTCGGCGTCGAAGCGCACCCGCCCCAGCACTTTCTGGTAAAGCGCGAGCGGCCCGGTGCGCGCGTGCGACAGGTCCAAGCTCGGCGTGAAGTCGCCGCCCGCATACAGGCGAAACCGAGTCACGATGATCGTCCAGAAGTATTCGACGAGGCTCGCCGGCAAGATCTGGAAGGCGTAGGGGTGCCGCATCGAGATGGTCACGTCGCCGGTTCCGCCGTCGTCGATGACGTAGGTGAGCCCGGTGTCGCCGAGTGCGGCGTAGCGGGCCATGGCGCGAAACCCGTCGCCGACCGTGGCGTTGCTGCCGACGAGATAGTCGAGCAGCTCGAGCTCGCCGAAGGAGATCGACGAGCCCGCGTGAACGCCGAGCCCGGCCTTTCCGAAACTGCTCTCGGCAGCGAGCCAGAGCCGCAGCATCGTCGCCTCCGGAAATCGAGCGCTCGTGTCGTCGAGCGCATTCGGCGGGAGCTCCACGCTCTTCGCGAGCGCGTCGGCGTCGAGCCCGAGAGAACGAAGGGCGGCGAGCAGAGCCTTCAGATCGGTGGCACCGACGGTGAACGCCTGCATGCGAGAAGCGTTGCTCGGCGAGCGCCGGCCGGCAACCGAGTGCGCGCCGCGTCAGGGGATGGGTGCGCGAGTCGTCAGTGAACCGCGCCGCAGAGCCAGGCGAACGCCGGCACGAGCACTTCTTCCGGCGACGCGCCGCCCTGGCGCGCCGCGAACGCGTCGCTCTTCCGTTCGACCGCGAACCCATGGTCGCCGAACACCATGACCAAGGTACGCGGCTCGCGCTCCTCGAAGTGGGCCGCGATCCGCTCGGCGACCTCGTGCGCGAGCGCGCCGAACCCGTCGGGTGAAGCCCCACCGGGCTCGGCGAGGCGGGCCTCGATCATGTCGAGCTTGTGCACTTCGCGGTGGCCCGTCTTCAAGCGGCGGATCATCGACGCCTTCTTGCCGCGGGGGATCATCATGTCCTCGCTGACCTCGCCGGTAAACTCGCGGAGTCCGGCGGCGCCGCGTCCGATGAGCTCGACCTGAGTCGCGGTCGTCGTCGGGAGCGCCGCCCAGAGCAAGAACCGCTCGGCGCACGCCGCCCGCTTGCCGACGAGTCCCCGGAGCGCGTCGTTCACCGCGTCGCCGAGGTCGAACCGCATGCCGTCGACCAGAAGCAGCTGCGTCGTGCGGGCGCCGTGAAGGCGGGCCACGCGGAGCGCGATGTCGGGCACGTCGACGACCATCAGCGGGCGCTTGTTGCGAACGCGGAGAGCGTCGAACGCTTCGGTGTAACTCTTCTCGAAGTTCGTCGCCCATTCGTCGGCGGTCTCGCGAAGCTCGGGGACCTCCACGCCGCGATCGAGCGCGGCGCGCAGGGGCACGTACGCGGAGGTGAACAGGCGCTCGACGACCGAGAGCGGCTTCGGACCATGCGCGGCGTCGAGATCGCGCGCGTATTGCTGGAGCTTCCGGCGAGTCTCGCCGTCGAGCGCCGGACGCTCCACCGGCTCTTTCACCGTTTCCCGCACCGCCGCCGGCGCGGTTACGGGTTCCACGAAGGCGACCCGCGTGACGACCGGCCCTTTCGCGGTTTCCGGCAGCGCCACCGGCGCGTTCATCGGCGGCGCGATCGCGCCGAGCGGCGGCTCCGGGTCGGCGAACCGGAGCTCGAGCTTCGGCATGGGCTCCGACGGGAAGAACGAGTCGTCGCGATCGTGCGACCGCGTCTCACGCGGCGCCGGAGTGGACAGTTCGAGCAGCGCGTCGCGAAGCCAGCCTGCCTCGGTGTCGTCGGCCATGGCGCGCGCCGATTGCGACAAGGAGTCGGCCGTGTCGAGCCGGAGCTCGAGCGCGGGCTCTGCCCGCCAGGAGTCCGCCGCGTCGTCACGGCGTTCGAACGCCGCGCCGTCGTTTCCGAATTCGCCGTCGTCGTCGCGATCGTCGTCGTCGCGGTCGTCGCCGAACGCACGAAGATCGTCGTCGCGGTCCATCTCGAAGTCGCTTTCGACGATGACGTCCATCGCGTCCAGCGCGCTTGCCGCTTCGAATGGGGCAGGGGGCATGAGCGTCGCGGTCGTGCCGGTCAGTTCGGTGATGTCCGTCGGCGCTGCGTCGCGAGCGACGCTGCGGATCTCGGACGAGCGCCGCTGCATGCCGGCGATGAGCTCGCTCAGCGGCTCCGGCTCCGAATAGATGCCGAGTGCGCCGTTTTCAGGCGCGAACTCGAGCAGGATCGGATGCGCGCCGAGCGCGTCGACCCAGGCGCGCACGGTGCTGCTGTCGGCCGAATCGAGGGCGCCGTCCACGGCGATGCCGTCGAGCGCCGAAAACCACAGCGCGATCCCGAGCGCCCCGGAGATCCGCGCGCGCTCGAGCTGGTCCGAGAGCACCTGGTCGAACCCGATGACCATGACGCGAGGCGGCGGCGCTCCGCGGGTCTCGAGGCCGCGCTCGATCGCCCCTTCGACGAACAACGCGAGCCGTCCTCGCGCCGTCGAGCGCGGGGGCGGAACATCGATGAACAGAAGGCCGGCCGCGACCGCCTCGCTCGTGAACGTCGCTTTTGCCGTCTCTTTCGCGGAGTCGAGTCGCGACGGCAGTCCCTGAGAAGTGGCGCCCCAAAACATGGCTCTCTACTTCCCGCATTTGCTCGCGCGGGCCCACATTTCTGCGGTTTTGCGCGCGGACTAGACGGCAGAGCCGCCCGAGTGCGGTGGAGGCGAAGGTGGGAGGGTGGCTCGGTGCTAAAACGGCACGCCGCCCGTTGACGCTTTCACCCAGGGGAAATAAGTTCGGTAGAGGCTCCCTCTGCGGAGACGCGAGTACGCCAGAATGAATCCCTTACAAGACATTGAACCAGGGAGACGAGCAGCGCGTGATGAGCTAGGCCCGGAACTACTCACCGGGAAGCCTGACCGCGCCGTAAGTCACCCACCTAGCGATGCTAGGGGTTCATGCTGGGCGCTCGAACTCACGTCTCGTGTGGTAAGGAGCCGCTAACTCCCCTTTCCAAAGGCTTCCGCCCGCGGCGCCCGTCGGGTACCATCGTCGACTTGATGGGAGAGTCTGCGAAAAGGTTCAGGGATTCGGTAATTGTTAGCCTGGCCGTCGGGCTGCTTGCGGTGGCTGTCGACGCCCGCGCAGCCCACGTGCACGGAGCAATCGTCGGGTTCCAATCACTCTTGAACCCCGCTTGGGAAGAAGCGACGAACCCCGATCGGCACGACTACTCGTTCCGCGAGCCGGTTCCGACGGTGCGAGCCGAGTTTCGACGCCTCTATCCCGACGTCACCAAGGAAGTGTGCCTAGCCGTCCTCGGGGCGACGCCGGCGCCACCCCAGAAAGCGGTCCTCGTTCGCGTCGGCGGCGGACGCACGACGCCGGTCACGATCGTCGTGCCCCCCGGCACCCAGATCCAGTTCCAGAACACCGACGTGTTCACCCATCGTCTCTACGGGGTGGGCGTGGCGACGTTTGCGGCTTCCGATACCGTCAAGGGCGGCCTCCGTTCGTTCGCCGTGCCCGGCCCCGGGACCTTCGAGATCCGGGACGAAGCGGCGCCGAGCCTCCGGACGTTCGTCATCGGTGACCCGAACGTCGTGTCGATCACTTATCCGTCGTCGAAGGGCGAGTACCTGCTCTCGGTCGATGCGCCCGGCGAGTACCGCGTGCAGGCGTACTTTTCCGGCAAGAAAGTGGGGCCCGAGTTACCCATCAAAGTGGGAACCGCGGACCTCGATCTGTCGCGCATGCCGATCAAGGTGAGCGACGGTAAAAACGACAAAAGCGACAAGAGCAATTAGATGCTGCTTTCTCGGTTCTGGTACGTGCTGCTCGGGCTCCTTGCCGGCGCGCTGGTGTTCGTCCTCTACCTCGCGCAGAGCATGTACAACCGCCAGGGTGCGCGTGCGATGGCCGAAGGGCTGTCCGCCGATAGCCAAGTCGTCTCGTGGTACTTGAAGAGCGACGCTCGCGACCGCGCCGCGCACCTCATTTCGTTCGCTCTCGATGGCAGCATCGCGAGGAACCTCGCCGACTCGAGCGCCTCCGACTCGAAGGTCCCCGAAAAGGCGCACGACGCGGTGCAAGCGGCCCTGGCCAAGGTCGCGCTGACCATCCCGAAGGACCAGAGCTTCGACGCCGTGTTCGCGGTCGATCAGCACGGCCGCGTCGTGGCGCATCTCGGCTACGAGCAAGCCACCGGTGATTTCGAGCTCGGTGGCTATCCCGTCGTCGCCGATGCCCTCCACGGCTTCATTCGAGACGATACGCTAGTCCTCGATCGCGTGTACCGCGTCGTCGCGCGCCCGGTCGAATACGACCTCGGGCAGGCGCCGGCCGGCGCCATCATCGGCGCGCGCATCATCGACGACCGCTTCGCGCGCGAACTCTCCGAACGAACCGGGGCCGCGGTCGCGTTCTACGCGAGTGGGGCGCGCGTCGCGTCGGGTGCGCCCGAAGGGTTCGACAAGAGCCAGCTCGATATGATCGTCAGTGACCTCGGCGATCTCGACAACGACTCGGACTACAAGACCAAGGGCCGGAGCCAGCTCCGCATCATCGGCAAGACGATCGGCGTCGTGTACAGCAAGCTGCCCGGCGAGGCATGGGCGCTCGGCGCCGGCTACGTCGTCGGTCGAACCGCGCTCACGCTCGAGACGCCGCTCGCCTTCTTCGGCGCCGCCGACGACAAGGACAAGGCCAGCGCCAAAGTGCCGATCGTCGCCGGCATCATCATTCTGTGCGCCGGGCTCGGCTTGCTCTTCTCCTTCCTCGAGCACACCCGCCCGCTGTCGCTCTTCAAGCGCGAAGTGCGGCGATTGGCCAAGGGCGAAGAGCAAGCGCTCGCGCCGTCCAAGTTCGGCGGCGCGCTCCGTACGGTGGCCTCCGACGTGAACGACGCCATCGATCTCGCCGTGGGGAAATCCGGCGGCACGCGGCGCGCGGCGGATCTGTCGCAAGTGCTCGGCGATCTTCCGGCGGAACCGCAAATGAGCGCCTTCAGTTTTCCCGGCGATGCCTCCGCGTCGAAACCGAAGGCCGCCCCGCCGGCACCGCCCGCGGCGCCGTCTCCGCCCCTTGCCCCCACGCCCGCGCGCGTCCCGACCGCGCGAAGCGCACCCGACGCGGACACCGACGTCGTGTCGTCGGTCTCCGATTTCGACCCGGACAAGAAGCGGCTTCCCGCGCCGCCGCCTCGACCGGGCGGTGCGGCCGTCGCCGCAGCGCCGGCTCGCGTGGGTGCGCCCTCCGCACCGCGAGCCACGACCTCGACGCAAGACGGCCAGAACACCGAGTGGGTTCACGTCTTCGAGGAGTTCTACGCGACGAAGCAGCGTTGCGGCGAATCCGTCAATGGATTCACCTTCGACAAGTTCCAGAACACCTTGAAGAAGCACCGCGACGCGATCATCGAACGCCACGGCGTCCGCCGCGTGAAGTTCAGCGTCTACGTGAAAGACGGCAAAGCCGCCCTAAAAGCGAGTCCGATTCGCGAGTAGCTTGCGCACGCGCGTCTTTGGCGATGCGTTGCGCGAGCGCCCGTCTCGATCGCTAGCGAGGTTTGCCCCGAGCGCTACGAGCGGTTCGACGCGTCGGTTCGTCTCCGGCGATGCGTTGCGCGAGCGCCAGTGGGTCGACGCGTCAGCATCGTCTCTGCGATGCGTCAGCGAGCGCCCGAGATCGACGGACATCGCTACGAGCGGATCAAGGCTAATGCAAGGCCGCGAGGAAGCGTTCGGCGTCGAGGGCCGCCATGCACCCGGTGCCGGCAGCGGTGACGGCTTGGCGATAGTTCCAGTCGGCGACGTCACCAGCGGCGAACACGCCGGGCACGCTAGTATGCGTCGTGCCGAGCTTCACCTTGACGTAGCCGTTCGGGTGCACCTCGACCTGGCCTTTGATGAGGTCGGTCATCGGCGTGTGACCGATGGCGACGAATAGCGCGGCGCAATCGATGGTTCTCGTATCGCCGCTCTTCAGATCCTTGAGCCGCACGCCCGTGACGCGATCTTCCTTCGGATCGAGCACGTCGACCACGGCGTGGCTGAAGAAGGGACGGATCTTCGGGTTGGCGAGGACGCGGGTCTGCATCGTTATCGACGCGCGGAACTCGTCGCGCCGATGAACCAGGGTCACGCTCTTGCAGAGGCCCGACAGGTACGACGCTTCTTCCATGGCGGTGTCTCCGCCGCCCACGACCACGACGTCTTCGCCGCGAAAGAGCGCCCCGTCGCAGACCGCGCAGGCGCTGACGCCTTTGTTCTTCAGCTTCTCTTCGCTCTCGAGGCCGATGTAATTCGCGCGCGCTCCCGTGGCGATGATGAGCGAATCGGCGAGGTGCAGTTCGTTCTCGTCTTCGCCGACCCACACCTTGAACGGTCGCTCCGACAGATCGACTTTTTGCGCGTCGGCGGTGACGAGCTCTGCGCCCTGATGCACCGCTTGCTCACGAAACCCCGCCATCAGCTCTTGCCCCGACACCTTCGCCGGGAAACCCGGGTAGTTCTCGACGTCGCTCGTGAACATGAGCTGCCCACCGGGAATGAGGCCGCCCGCGTTGAAGCCCTCGACGCAAAACGGCGTCAAGTTGGCGCGCGCGGCGTAGATGGCGGCGGTGAGCCCGGCGGGGCCCGAACCGATGATGAGAACCTTGTGTCGTCGAGTCATGGCGGCTGGAACCTAACCCCTTAGATTGTCTGGGTCGACCCCCGCGATCAATCGAAGCTGTCCGATAGCTTCGAGCCCGAGCGTCACTTCCTACCGGGGATCGAGCGGCCGAGGTGGCGCACGACCTCTTGGAGATCCAGCCAGACCTCTTTTTTCGCGCTCGGGGTGCGAAGGAGATACGCCGGATGAAAGGTGGGCATCACGGCGACCGTGCCGCGATAGAGCCGCCAAGTTCCCCGGAGCCGTGTGATGCCGCCGCTGATGCCGCAGAGCCCCTCGAGCGCCGTCGCGCCGAGCGCCACGATCGCCTTCGGCTTCAGCAGCTCGAGTTGCTCGACGAGATACGGCCGGCACGCGGCCACCTCGTCCGGCTCGGGCTTTCGGTTGTTCGGCGGGCGGCATTTGACGATGTTCGCGACGTACACTTCGTCGCGCGCGAAGCCCATCGCTTCGATCATGCGATCGAGGAGCTGTCCGGCTTTGCCGACGAACGGGAACCCCTGCGCGTCCTCGTCTGCTCCCGGGCCCTCGCCGACGAAGCACAGTCCGCTCGAGCCCGTGCCGCGCGCAAAGACGGTTTGGGTTCGCGTCTCCGAAAGACGGCAGCGCGTGCACGTCGAGACTTCGACGCGCAGCATCTCGAGCCTCCGTGCGCTCGCTTCTCGGTCCTGCTCGCCCGGGTCGTTCGCTCGCGACGCCGAGACGTCGGTTCGCGGCCCGACTCCGGTGCCCGCCGCACTCGACTCGCGAGCATCGGCGGCGACGCTTTGCTCCGACGTCTTACTTCGATTTTCCGGCGGCGCGCGATACGCCTCGAGTCCCGTCGCGCCGGATTCGCGACAGAGCTCCGCATGCACGCGGAGCGCGGCGACCAGCGTGGTGAGCTCTTCGCGTGGATCGAGCTCCGGTTCGGCGACGGCGGCCGTCAAAACCCGATCTCGTAACCCAGCGACGGCTCGATCACGAGGCCGTTCGCCGGGAACAGGTACATGCCCCCGACGTTCAATACGAGGCCGTGGTTCGGCGCGAACGCATACATGACGCCGGGGCCGAACGAGATGAACGATTGTCCGAACTTCCGATACGCGTCGAGCTGCGGCGTGGGCTGTGCGGGATTACTCACGGGGTCGTAGACCGTCACCGTCAGCTTCGCGTCGACCTGCGCGACGCCGCCGCCAACATAGCCATAGAAACGCAATCCCTTCTTCGAAAAGACGTTCTTCCCGAACCAGTATTTGGCGCGTAGCTCTACGTGGATCGGAAGGAAGCTCGTCCCGTCGGGTGCTTTCGGGCCGCCGTTGAACGCAAACCCGACGCG